>JARLHF010000056.1 GCA_031292375.1 Chlamydiales bacterium | reverse complement strand
TTTGGCAATAAACAAGTAAAAAACGGTGTAGAACGCATCATAAATGATAAATTATAAGTCTCCGTGTCTCCGCGTCTCCGTGTTTTAACTATTCAAGTTATTGATTAGCAGATAGTTGAAAATCGAGCTGGCGTTAAGATAATTCCAAATACGTCCCCATATCCCTTCTTTTCCTACTGTTTTGAGAGTATCACCTTGAATTGTATGCACAATTTTTAAAGATTCATGTCCCTTTTCACCATATCTGGATAGATCTTCAAGCAGCCTATGAAATGTGACTTCATTTTGAAAATGGATAACCATAACAAACCTCTCTATAGCTCATATTTACTGTCATAAACCTATGTTTATTTTATTGCAAAAATATAATTTTATTTATTAAGATACAAATATCGGAAATAATGTTATTTAAAGAGGGTTTTATGACTAAAGACAACAAGAATGAAAAACTTAAAAAAGTAACATCTTTTAAAAAACAGCCAAAAGCCCTAAAGAAAGGGTCTCTAAAGAAAACTTCTGGTGGTGATTCCTCGCTCAATATAGGGCCAATCGAGGAACCCGGATCTTTTGGTGGACAACAACCCAACCACTGGTAAAAAATAAGGAACAATTTTATGAAAAAAGAAACTAATCCCAAAAAAACAATACCCTCTAAAAAACAGCCCAAAGCCCTAAAGAAAGGATCTCTAAAGAAAACTTCTGGTGGTGGCTGTACTCCACCCCCGGATATGGGGCTAGCGGAAATGTTCTCAAAACCTTTTGAGATAGAACCACTTAACTAGTAGCAACCTGAATTTTGGGTTTAAATTACTCAATGTTAATAAGAACATAAGGAACAATTTTATGAAAAAAGAAACTAATCCCAAAAAAACAATATCCTCTAAAAAACAGCCCAAAGCCCTAAAGAAAGGGTCTCTAAAGAAAACTTCTGGGGGAGAGAATTGGGACGCACTTCTACCAGGTTCTAGCTCACCTTCTAGCAGTGGCTTGCCTTCAGTCGGCGAAGTTAATTTCTAAAATTAATTCGCTTAGCGTTGAGGATCACGATTAAGCTACTTGCAACCATCGCACATGCTGCAATGAGCGGAGAAAATATGCCACATATGGCAAGTAAAACGCCTATTATATTGTAAAAAAAAGCCCAAAATGTATTTTGGATAATAATTTTTCTACATTTATTGGCAAGCGCAAAGATCTTGTTGATAACAGATAACTTATTTGTTGCAAGAAAAATGTCGGAGACTTGGACAGATAAATCTGTTGCAGAAAGCATAGAGATACCAACATCTGCAGCAGCAAGAGAAGATGCATCGTTGACACCATCACCTAGCATACAAACTACACGTCCCTCTTTTTGAAAGGACTCTATCATCAAGCGCTTTTGAAGAGGGTTTTGCAATGCATACCATTCCTTGATTTCACAAGCTTTTGCAAGCTTGCAAACAGACTCTTCACTATCACCAGAAATAACTATAACTCTTTTATTTTTTAGCGCGCTTATAACCTGTTTTACGCCATCTCGCAGTTGATCTCCTAAAATGATAACAGCAATGACTCCATTATCATCTGCAAAATATACAGTAGAAATGAGCACATCTTCACATGTTTCTTGCTGATTTAAGGGTATAGATAGCCCATGCTCTTGTAAAAATGTTGAAGAGCCCAAAAGATAGAATTTATTCTCACTCGTATATCCCTTAACACCCCTTCCTATACACTCTTCCATACACAAACAAGTCGATTGTGTTTTTTCAAGAAATGTCGCAATAGCATATGATATGGGATGCATTGAAAAAGAGGATAGTGTCTTAAGATAAGACTTTTCTTCCAAAGAAAGCTTATCTGCTCCACTTAAAACCCTAAATTTCCCTTCCGTTAAAGTCCCTGTCTTATCAAAAACAACAATATCTTCCTTGCCAAGGACGCTCAAAACCAAGCGATTTCGAAGCACAGCGCCCATATCAGCTAATCGATTCGTTAAGAAAGACTCAACAAGAGGTGCTGCAATCCCAATTGCACAAGGACAGGAGATAAGCAGGATAGCAACACCTCTTATAACAGACATTTCAAGCGAATATCCAAGCAACAAAAGCGTTATCACGCATATAAAAGAAATAGACAAAATGCATGGCACAAATAGGCGCACAATCTTGTCTACAAGGGTTTTATTCTCTCTTTTTCTTTCAAAGTCTATTTGAAGTGTATCTATAATTTTTTGATAAAAAGACTCTTCTACTTTTTTACTCACTTCAAAAGCAATCCAGCCACTTTTTAAGATGGACCCTGCCAAAACTATACTTCCAACATTTTTTAAAACAGGTATGGCTTCTCCTGTCATAAAAGATTCATCAACAGATGCAGATCCTTCTATGACAACTCCATCCATGACAATCTTTTCACCAAGTCCCACAACAAGTACATTACCTACTTCAATATCCTTTATAGATACAAATTGCATGCTTTTATCAGGAAAGCGTTTTCTTCCCCTCTTTGGAAAAGAGCGATTAAGTCGATATAGAGCCGATTTGGCAGAAAACTTTGCTTTAGACTCCATTATCTTGCCCCAAAGCACAAAGCTTATAATAGCTGTCATAGAGTCAAAATAAACACGATCGGACCCTTGTAACAGCTGATAAAGCGATAGTACAAACGAAGATAAAATGCCCATTGCAACAAGTGTCTCCATGCCTAAAATGCGAGCCCTTATATTATTTACAAAGCGAAAAAAGATAGGATAAGCACTGTAAAAAAGTACTGGCAGCGACAGTATAAGCGATATCCATCCAAAAAGATGTCCATATTGACTAATATCTACTCCAAAATACTCACTATAAACTGGGTATGAGAGCATCATGATATTTAATGAAGCAAAGCTTGCAACTCCCAAGCGTAAATTAAGAGCTAAAGAGTTCTTTTCTCTTTCCTCTTGATTTAATAGTAAAGGTTTGTAACCAAGAGACGCAATCGATGAAAAAATTTTTTCTTGAGATATTGTTTTAAGATCGTACTCTATTGATGCAAGATCTGTAGAATAATCTACAAAACAGCTTATAATCCCCTTTATACGGCTACAAAAAAGTTGTATAAGTTTTGCACACGCAGGACACCAAAGGCCTGTAACTTCAAAATATAACCTTCTAACATCATGTGAATAGGCTCTATTTTTTTCTACCTCCTCTTGCAGATGAGGATTAGAAATAAGTCCAAGCTCATAGGCTTTTTGAAATTGAGGAGAACTCTCAAAGGTATTTAGGGCATTTTGAGAGGAGAGGATTTGATAAACAACAAGACAGCCTGTACAGCAAAATTCTTTTTCTGCATCAACAAGTGGATATACAGGTAGTGTCAATGAACAAAGTGCGCAAAAATTAGGCAAGGTCTATCTGCTCTGGCAACAAATACTTCTGGGCATACTCTGCATAGACTTTTTTATCAAGAAAGACCTTCCACAGATCCTTGTCAATATGCCCCTCTTCACACATAGAATTTAAAATATTAATAGCTCTCGAAAGGACCATCACATCCTTATAGGGCCGATCGGGTGCTGTAAGTGCTTCAAAAACATCTGATATGGCAAGAATTCTTGCTCGCACAGACATTTGATTTCCTGTAAGTCCCCTTGGATACCCCTTGCCATCTATTCTTTCATGGTGCTTACCTGCAATCTCTGGAACTTCACGCAAGTACTTAGGATAAGGAATCTCACTGAGCATCTTAATTGTCATCACCACATGGTTTTGGATCACCAGACGCTCTTCTGTTGTAAGCGTTCCTTTAACAATGGATAAGTTCTTTACTTCATCATTTGTAAGTAAAGGCTGCACGACACCATTTACATCCTTCCACATAGTAGCAGCAAGCTTTTGAATTCTTTCTAAAGCCTCTGCAGACATACCCTCTTTACCAAAATTTGCAGACTTAATAAAGTTTAAATCATCTTCAAAACCATGTAATTTTTTATTGAGCTCCTCATCTTTTTCAAGGAATTCCAAACCACTTTGGCCCGTTTCTTGCTTTAATTTTGAGCAAAGCGCAAAAACCTCTGCATCTCTTCTTATGATTTCAAAGCGCGCTTCAATAAGCTGAATGCGATCCATGATCGTCTCTAACTTTTTACCCTTCTCTACTACATGTACAGGTGTTGTTACCTTACCACAATCATGTAGCAGTGCTGCAATGTCTAACTCATAAAGTTCTGCATCAGAAAATTTGGTGTCCTTTAAAGGACCCTCTGTAACATTGTTAACAGCATGTGCAAGCATTTGAGCGATAATAGGAACGCGCTTACAGTGTTTACCTGTCACCGGAGACTTTTCGTCAATTGCTTCTGCAAGTACATGCGTCAATGACTCAAACATGATGCGTAGTTCATGAATAAGGCGCTGATTTGTCATCGCAACTGCAGCCTGCGATGCAAGTGAGGCTACCAATTCTTGATTTTCTTGTGTAAAGGGGATAATTGAGCCATTTGTTACATCTTTTGCATTGATAAGCTGAAGAGCACCAATAATATCTGCCTCATGATTTTTAAGAGGCACCGTTAAAAAAGATTGAGAGTGATAGCCTGTTGTAGCATCGAAATTTCTGGTTCCTGAAAAATCAAATCCTTCTGTTTTGTAAGCATCTTGAATGTTGACAATTTGATCATGATTGACAGCATAGGCAACGACATTTTTATCATTTAGAATCCCATCCTTATCTATGAGGGCGATATCTAAAAATTTATCGTGTTCTTTTCCCTCCAAGCGCTCCCAGGAAATGCCAAGAGAATCTGTTCTAACAATTTCAAAGCGCAACTTTTTCTGATCAGTAATTGTGTAAAGAGTACCTCCATCTGCAAAGGTGAGCTCTTTTGCACCGTCGAGTATCTTACCAAGAAGCTTGCGTTTATCTCTCTCTGCTGAAAGAGCAACTCCTATTTCAGTTAATTTTTTTAGCGTTTTAAAAAGATCTTTTTCGCTCATAAACCCTCGTATATTTCACTCCAATAGACTTCTTGCTTAATCTGAGTAATTATGCAAGAAGTCTAATACATGAAGGAAATAAAGATTTAGCTCAACGAAATTTTTTTTTGATTTCTCTAAGGGCGGGATCTAGATGATCCCTCTCTTTTTTGCTCAAGCGATCAATGTAAAGAACACCATTAAGATGATCGTTTTCATGCATGATGCATCTTGCTTCAAGGCCAGAAAAGCGCCTTTTAATCAAGTTGCCATCCAAATCTGTAGCTTCCACATAAATGGCTGCTGGACGAATGACATCTGCTCTAACTTTTGGAATAGATAAGCATCCTTCATTATAAATAAAGAGCTCATCACTTGGCTCAAAAAGAGTAGGATTAATAAAGACTTGTAAATCTGGAAGAATAGGCTCTTTTTTATCGGTACTAGTTGCCTCTTTCTCTTCCTCTTTCTCAATTCTCATGATAAAAAGACGCAAAGAGACACCCACTTGCGGTGCTGCAAGACCTGCACCATTATGTGCTAGCATAACTGCATCCATATCATGCACAAGCCGTCTTATCTCTTCCGTAATTTCTTCTACTGGAATAGCTTTTTTACGAAGGATCGAGTTGCCATAATAAATAAGGGATAGCTTCATAAAAAGATCCCTCTACTCTGTAATTTGATCATCTTCTGTAGTTGGATAGAGGTTTACTGGCTGAGAGCCTCCTCCAATTGCAGAAGTCCAAAATGACAACAAAACACAGCCCAAGAAAAAGAAAAAGGCAAGCCATGCAGTAATTTTTTTGATAACTGTTGCAGTCGATGTACCAAAAAGCGAGCTTCCTGAATCCCCACCAAATGAGGCGCCAAGGCCCATGCTCTTGTTCTCCTGAATCAGGATAACGCCGCAGAGAAGCGCGGAAATCAATACAAAAATCACTAAAGCTAAGTAATAAACAACCATCATAAAATCACCATAATCATCTTTTCAAAGTTTGCAAAGAAGGATAGCAAGAAAAGCCTAATTTAGGCGAACAAAAAACCATTCCTATCAAATATTGATGATATGAGCAAAGGAGGAAGAGTTCAAGGAGGCACCGCCAACGAGTACTCCATCAATATCATGTGTTTTTAGCAGTAAATCAATATTCTCTTCCTTGACAGAGCCGCCATAAAGAATGCATTGTTTGTCTGCAACACTTTGCCCCCACTTATGAGCAATCCATTTTCTGCAAAAATCGTGCACTTTACCAGCTTCTTCCGCGGTAGAAGCAACACCTGTACCTATTGCCCAAATAGGCTCATAGGCAATAAATATAGACTCCATATCCTCTTGTGTTAAATCGAGCAATGTATTTTCAAGAGCCTCTTCCAATATATCTTCTGTCAGCCCCTCTTCCCTCTCATCAAGAGTCTCCCCAATACACACAATAGGCCTTAAACCATGTTTAAGAGATATTTTTATTTTTTTATTGACAAGCGCATGACTTTCTTGAAAGTAATTTCTTCTCTCAGAATGCCCTAGAATCACATACCTTGCACCCGCTTCTTTTACCATCTTGGCAGAAACTTCTCCAGTATAAGCCCCCTCTTCTTCTTCATAAATGTTTTCTGCAGCAACAAATACGTTGGAGCCTTGCGTCATCTGAGATACCGTAAAAATTGCTGTAAAGGGTACTGCAAGGACAATAAGATCACTACTTGACTTTACTTGTGGAAGAAAGTCTGTAACAAAACTTTTTGCATCTACAACTGTTTTGTTCATTTTCCAGTTTCCAATAAACACGTGTTTTTTTGCCACTTTGAGTTCTCCTTCACTAAAACATATAAATGCACTATACTCTAACTGCTTAAAAATTCAAGGTAAAATGTCAAAGCCAATACCCCTCACAGTCTCTCAGCTGACATCTGCAATAAAGGGGCATTTAGAGCCCAGATTTCGAGATACTCTTCTTCAAGGAGAAATTAGCAACTTTAAAGCCCAATCCTCTGGACATCTCTACTTTTCTCTTAAAGACGATCTTTCTCAAATTGCAGCGGTTATGTTTCGTGGTAATACCCTCGGTTTAAACCCACTGCCAAAATCGGGCGATCATGTTATCGTAAAAGGGGAAATTTCTGTGTATGAACCAAGGGGCTCATATCAGATCATTGTAAGGGAGCTCTATTATGTGGGTCTTGGCGCCCTTCTTTTAAAACTTGAACAGCTCAAAATGAAATTACAGCAGATGGGCTGGTTTGATTCTGCAAGAAAAAAACCACTACCCAAGTTTCCAAAGCGCATAGGCGTTATTACAAGTCCAAGCGGGGCTGTAATTCAAGATATTCTTAACGTCCTAACAAGAAGAAATGCAGGCTTTTTTCTCATCTTAAATCCCGTAAAAGTCCAAGGAGAAGGTTCTGCCTTAGAAATCGCAAAAGCAATTGATGACATGAACCGCTATGAACTTGCAGATGTCTTGATTGTGGGAAGAGGTGGCGGCAGCATTGAAGACTTATGGGCGTTTAATGAAGAAGTTGTTGCAGCAAGCATACTTGCAAGCAAAATCCCTGTCATATCTGCAGTTGGTCATGAGAGTGACACCTGTTTATCAGACCTTGTAGCGGACGTAAGAGCGCCTACTCCTTCTGCTGCTGCTGAAATTGTTACCTCTGAAAAAAAGCAGCATGAAGATTTTTTAATTAAAACAAAGAAAAACTTATCTACTGCCCTTTTTTACCTGCTGCGTCACTACAAGCAACGTCTTTTATCCCTTGCAAAGCACCCCCTTCTTACAACGCCCTATTCCATTGTTGGTAAAAATTACCTAAGACTAGATGAACTGCGTGGACTTTTAGATGATACGCTCGAAAAAAATTTGATAAAAAAGCGCAATGCTCTCAATGCATCTACTCACAAGTTAAATAGTTTAAAACCACAAAATGAACTTCTAAGAATAAGACAAAAACTTCATTTTTTAGAGACAAACCTCAACAATAGAGCTCTTCAATCTATTCGCGCTTATCACACGCAATTACCAGGTATTAAAAAAGAAGTTGATCTTTGGTGGAAAAATAGCTTTCACCTAAGAAAAGAGCGATTAAAAGGGGTTGTTTCTAAACTAAGTTCTCTCGACCCAAAAAATCTTTTACGAAAAGGTTATGCGATTCTCTTTTCTGAAAAGGATCAATCCCTTATCATCTCTGCTAAAAATGTTAATACGGGCGATCTCCTCTTTGCAAAACTTGCAGATGGCACACTCTCTCTCATAGTAAACAAGACGAGTAATTAGGACAAATTCATGATAGTTGAAAAACAACCCCTTTCTTTTGAAGAGTCCTTTGTGCGACTTGAAAAAATTTTAGAATCGATCAATTCTGGTGCTTTAAGCCTAGAAGACTCCCTTACCCTCTATGAAGAAGCAGATGCTCTTATAATTGCTTGTAATAAAAAACTTTCTGAGGCAGAAAGAAAAGTGGAGATCCTCATTAAAAATCGTCAAGGAGAGCTTGCACTCGGTGCGGACCAAAAACCCCTGACACAAGAATTTTCTCCTTCTAAAACCTTAATTTAATGGATTACATGCACTATCCCCTACTAGAAAAAATCCATACTTCAAGTGACATCAAAACTTTTTCTTTAAAAGAGTTAGAACTTCTTGCTATAGAAATTAGACAACGCATTATAGAGGTTTTATCTGTCAATGGAGGGCACCTTGCTTCTAACTTGGGGATGGTAGAAATTTCTATAGCCCTTCACAAGGTTTTTAACTCACCAAGCGATAAATTCATATTCGATGTAAGCCATCAAAGCTATCCTCATAAGCTATTAACAGGTAGAAATAAATATTTTCAAGGGATTCGAAAGCACAAAGGGCTTTGCGGCTTTTGTAACCCAAAAGAATCCCCCCACGACCATTTTTATGCAGGACATGCAGGCACTGCACTCTCTCTTGGTCTTGGTACTGCAAAAAATAGGGACTTAACCAAAAGAAAAGAACACATTATCCCCATCGTAGGCGATGCATCTCTTACCTGTGGTCTTACCCTAGAAGCACTCAACAACATCTCCAAAACACTTGGCCGCTTCATTATTATCTTAAATGATAATGCTATGTCTATCTCTAATAACGTAGGTGCCATTACATCCATTTTAAGCCGCATCATCAATAGCCCAGCTTCCAATAAAATTTACAGAGAACTAGAAAGCATCGCATCTAAGATACCTCTTTATGGTGAGCGCATAGCAAAACAGGGAAGCAAAATTACAGAATCTTTGAAAAACTTAGTAAGCCCTGCAGCGTTCTTTGAACAATTTCACTTGTCCTACATAGGCCCTATCGACGGGCACAATCTAAAAGAACTCATAGACCTATTTGAGCTGCTTAAAAATGGCACGAACCCAGTTGTTGTGCATCTCATCACAAAAAAGGGCCAGGGAATGGACCTAGCTGTCAATAATCCCATTACCTATCATGGCGTAAAGCCCTTCAACAGGAACACAGGAGCATTTTTACCTGTAGCATCCACACGTCCTACTTTTCCTAAGCTTTTTGGAAAACATATCTTAAAAATGGCTGAAAACGATCCTAGTGTTGTTTGTGTCACACCTGCAATGTCTGCAGGATCCTGTTTAGATGCCTTTATGGAAAAATTTCCTGAGCGTTGTATCGACGTAGGTATTGCAGAAGGGCATGCTGTCACTTACTGTGGAGGCATTGCTTATGGTGGCAAAATGAAAGTCGTATCTTCCATCTATGCCACATTTTTACAGCGCGCTCTAGACAACCTCTTTCACGATGTTTGTCTGCAAGAACTACCCGTCGTCTTTGCTGTAGACAGAGCAGGTATTTCTGGGCCAGATGGTTCTACACACCATGGTGTGTACGACATAAGCTTTTTAAATGCCATGCCCAATATGGTCATCTGCCAGCCAAGAAATGGTCATGTCTTACTAGAGCTTTTGGAATCCAGCTTTTCTTTTGAAAGACCCACAGCTATTCGCTATCCTAACATGGAAACAGATGAGCCAAATGGCCCCCTGTTAAAGAGAACTCTTGGAACTGCTGAAATCCTCCAAGAGGGTGAAGAGTTTTTAATCATAGCCCTTGGTCATATGTGCCATACTGCAAAAGAAGTTGCATACCTACTTAAAGAAGAGGGCATTCTAGCAACAATTCTCGATCCTGTCTTTGTAAAACCTCTAGATACAGACCTTCTTGTTCGACTTCTAATGACACACAAGTATGTCATTACAATAGAGGAGCACTCCCTTGCTTGTGGCCTTGGCTCTATTATCAACAATTTTCTAGTCTCTTCCAACTTCAACAACATACAAGTGCTCAACTTTGGAATACCAGAGACTTTTGTCTCTCATGGCGGCTATACAGACCTGATTAAAGAGCTTGGCTTAACAGCAAACCAGATTTCTGAGCGCATTTTACATTCCTTTTCTTCAAAAAAACCTCTTGTTAAAGGCCGTATTGCTCCATGATCATTGCACTTTTTCCAAATGTTCACAAAGAACAAGCCTTTGAAATTGCTGTAACCATCAGAGAATTTCTTACTAAAGCAGGAGTTAGCGTCGTAGCTGACGATCTACATGCTAAAACATTAGAAGTGCAGCCCCTCTCTTCTGTCAACATGAAAGATATCAACTTTTTGATATCTATAGGCGGTGATGGCTCTATCTTATCTGTTTTTCATACTCATAAAGATCTCCTTGCACCCGTTTTAGGTGTAAACCTTGGAAGCCTTGGCTTTTTAGCAGACATCCCTCTTCAAAACTTATTTCCAAGCCTACAAGAGCTTTTGAATGGAGAATACACTATCGATAACAGAATTTTTGTGAAGGCAACTACAATTCATAATGAATCAAGCTTTGCTATCAACGATATTGTTGTGCACAGGGCGCGCAACAAAAAGCTTATCGACCTTGCAATCCACGTTGATGGCAAATATTTAAACACTTTTGCAGCAGATGGTGTCATCGTTGCAACACCCAGCGGTTCTACTGCTTACTCACTTGCAGCAGGAGGACCCATCTTAACCCCTGAGCTAGAGGCACTTGTACTAACACCCATCTCCCCTCATACAATTTCAAACCGCCCTATTGTGCTCATGCCCAAACAAGAAATCAGAATACAGTACTTAAGCTGCGAAGAACCCATAGACATCATTTTTGATGGAATTGAGTGCTTTTCTATGAAGCCAAGCGAAATCCTTACTATCACTAAAAGCCAAGAGCATTTTTCTCTTGTTAATCTTCATAGTACAGATTATTTTGCAACACTTCGCACAAAGCTTGACTGGAGAGGACGTTTGCGTCACTAACTAAGATCTTTATATGAATTAAATATTTTTTATTTATACTGAAATTTTAGTAAGAAATTAAGGAGTACAATATGAATACTACAAGCATTAACTCTAGTAAGAATCAGTTGCCTTACTTTATATTCCAAGATAACGACCCTTGGTATTCTAAGCTTTGTAAATATGTTCTACTTCTATTTCAAGCATTTCGCGAAAGCTCTACAATTAACGCATATCTTCCCAATCTTTCTGAGAAAAATATAAGTTGGATAACATCTTCTCAAGCACGTGAACTAGGTGCTGAAAAAATTAGACAAACGAGCAAAAAGTGTTTAGAAGCCCTTAATCCTATAGCATTAAGAACACTGTCGGAAGAGCAGCTCACTGCTTATTTTGAAAATTGTGGCCTTAAACAGCACATGGAAATCTCTTCATCGGGAGATTATGTTCTTAATTATATCCCTATTACAGCTAAACTAGTTGATACATTAACATCTCAACAAATTAAAAAGATAAATCTAATTTACCAACAAAATCGACCTGGGTTTAATCTTACTACGTTTTCTAGAGATACCGTTATAAATGTATTCACGGATGCACAGCTAGAGAATTATTTTAAAGAAGCAGCATATGAGATAGAGAACGGAAAAATAGATCCCACAACCTTCTGGCCTATCTTTAAAAACGATCTTGATCATATTATGACTGTAATGGATTTAAACTACTCTGATATTGCAGAGTGTATACCGCTCGACATGATCTTTACTTTAGCAGATAGCACTATAGAAAGGCACTTTACTCTAATTTATCACCTTAACAACACCATAATCAATACTCTTGATGACAAGTACCTATCAAAAGTAGAATATCTAAATAAACTACCTTCAGTTCTTATAAAAGAACTTAATCAAGACGAGCGACAAAACCCAGCAATTGCTAATGCCCTCTCGCAATCTAAACATGTACAAGGAGGGCGCCGTAGACAAGAGAAAGAACCTATATCACTTAATCTAAACATCGATCCTAAGTTAACTACACCTGAATTTGAATCTGTTGCAAGAATGATCACTGTTGCTATACAAGACGCTTATAGAGACGATACGGGTGTACATGAAGTCAATTATTCAGCTTTTGAGTTTGGAACTAGGTCTGGGTCTATTAGCCTGGGAAGCGATCCAACAAAAAACGAAAAAGCAGATGCAAATAAGAAATTACAGCAGGCTATCAGTACTACTCGACTAGGTCTAAAAGAGAGGGATCCTCGTTTGGCTCGTCATTCTGAAATCTCAAGACTACTTACCGAGCTACTTACTGATACTGATGACTCTCACAGACACTTAGAGACATAAATATTGTCCAGACAGTCTGAAATGCTATAAAGCAGGGCCTTACGCCCTGCAAATCATGCTCTGGGACCACCTAAGGCGGTGCCATAGGTGCAATCAAAGTTCAATCCCCAGGCTGAAAGCCTGGGTTATTGTCCGACCCAAGCACATGGGTTAAAGTGTAACCTATATGCTTGGATCTGACAATAACGCAGGGCTTCACCCTGCAAAATGTTTATGGGCATATCCTAGGGCGTTGCCCCAGGCTTTTATATTCCAGGGCATTCGCCCTGAGAACACAGACATGATTGTAAGTAATATTCAGGCTGAAAACACAGACATGATTGTAAGTAATATTCAGGCTGAAAGCCTGACCTATAAAAGCCTGGGGCATCGCCCCAGGTAAGATCCAGAATGTGATTTGCAGGGTGAAGCCCTGCGTT
This sequence comes from Chlamydiales bacterium, assembly GCA_031292375.1. Classification (NCBI taxonomy): domain Bacteria; kingdom Pseudomonadati; phylum Chlamydiota; class Chlamydiia; order Chlamydiales; species Chlamydiales bacterium. The sequence continues at coordinate 26,303 of JARLHF010000056.1, read as the reverse complement.
ATAAAAGCCTATGGCATCGCCATAGGTGCAATCAAAGTTCAATCTCCAGGCTGAAAGCCTGGGTTATAGCACTCAAGAAAAACATCTACTACAATGCTTTTATATACAGCATACACGCAAATCTTTTTCATTAAGCAAAATTCCTCATATAAAATTCATATAAAATTCACCTTGCTTTTTTTAAATAAATATTTTAAATATGAATTTATATACTTAAATTTAAAAGAAGACTGCTCTTATGTCAAATATTCATCATGCATCCACTCCCTCCACTCCTCAATGGTCGGATGCGGAATTACAAGGTAACTTATCCAATATTGCAAGCGGCAAAACAGTATGGCTTCGAACTGATTTAGCCCCAACAGATACAAAATGCAAAGGATTCTTAGGAAAAATCAAAGCTTTTTTTTCTCCAGCAGAGAATAAAACTAAAACTCCAGACCTAACACAAGCAAAACAAATGCTGGAAAACGTACAACAACAAGTTTCAAATAGTGAAGATCCTGAGCTAAAAAATACATATATCTTAGCTGTTCAAAAATTTAATGAAACATCCCCTCATAAAGTAGCAATAGCCTCAAAGATACTCGTAGCTACCTCTGATTTTCAAAAACGTCAAGCTCTAACTAAAGCAACAAATGCGCAACAGGCATTGCAAAAAGAGCGTATCCTCTCGCATTCCATCTCTCCTTCTGAACAAAAAAGCACTCCAAAAATACGCGCACAGCTACTTGCAACCGCTCAAAGAGAACCTCCAGAAAAACAAATAGAATTTTTAGAGTCAACTGCTAAAAAATTTGAAGAGGAGCTAGAAACACTTAAACAAGATACACTAGCAATACAGAAAAAAATAGATACAAAAAATAAACTCGAACAGGATTTAGAACACACTTTAGATAAGGCAACAAAAGCACAACTCACACTGCAAGAAGCTACTTATATCACAAAAGGATTCAATCCCCCCAAAGCAAAAGAAAGCATCCGCCAGCAATTATCTAGTCAGGTCTTAAAGAAGCCCCCAGAAGAACAAATAAAACTCTTAGAATTAACAACTAAAACATTTGAAGATGAATTAGAAATACTTAAAAAAAATTACCTTCAAGATACGTTAACAAAAAATCCTACACAACAAGACAAAATAGCAAAGGTCCTTATAGATAAAAACCCTATAGATCAACTTAAAGAACTACAAAAAATTAATGAAAAAACAAGAGCACAAGAAGTAGCTGCTGATGCGAAGAAACAGGCTGCTACTAGAAAGTCACAAAATAAAGTAGAAGCTTCACCCGAATCTACCCCGCCCAAGCCAATAACTCAACCAACGCCAATACAACCCCCAAGACCACGCTCAGCACCAACAATACAGGAACCTCGATTTAAACATGACACAACTGTAGAACAAGCACGGCTACAAAAAAACAAGCAAGAAGAAAATCAAAAATTAGAAGAAGCTCTTGTGATTGCATATAGTGAATTGTTAGAGCTAAAAGAAGAAACTTCCTCTAGGATACGTGGAAAGACTCCAGAAGATATTATTTTGCAGCGTATAACAACAAAACAAAATGAAAATCCAAACTTACAACAATTAGATATCTTAAAGGCCGTACAAGCAGATCTTAAAGCCGAAACAGAAAGAATATTTAACGAGACTCTTGCTAAAGCCATTGCCACACGTAAAGAACTAAAAAAGGCTCAAAATCCTACTGTATCCGAATCCGATGAAAAAATAAAAATTCAAATTTTTAGAGAGACTGTTCCTATTTCCATTTCTACTTCTACCGAGTCTAGAGGCAAAAGGCTAATCGCGTTAATAAAACAGGATAATGAAAAGATCCAAAAGCTTAAGGGTAAATAAACCTTTTAGACTAGAACCTTCTTTTTCTAGTCTTTCGCGGTTGCGAGTACGCAGCGGTTAAGGAAGAATCTGCCTGATTTCTTCCCACGTTTTGTCAGTTGCACCTTTGGCTTCCTCAAAAATTTCTTTTCCGTGCCGACCCATTCTATCCATCAACTCCTTATCAGAGAAAAGGTGCACAATCGTGTCTGCAAGCGCATCAATGGGCACTTGAGTACTTGCTCCCTTCTGTTTTAAAAGCTCATTCAAGTTTTTTTGAGCATAAACATAGGGGCCATAAATAACAGGTTTTCCATACCAAGAGGGCTCTAAAAGATTGTGTCCCCCTATCCTTGAAGTGTAGCTACCAGCAACAATTGCAAGGTCTCCTAGCTGATAAAGCTTTCTTAATACCCCCATTGCATCAACAAGAAGAAGATGTGTCATCTTATCAAATTTTTCTTCTCTGCTCCAAAGGGCAAAAGAAACTTTTTGTTTTCTTAAAATAGCTTCTACTGCCCTGCAGCGCTCTGGGTGTCTTGGCACCAAAAACACTTTAAGCTCTGGCATTTTTTTCCAAACTTTTTTTAGCTGACTCAATAAAAGTTTCTCTTCAGGGTCATGGCTAGAACCAATAACAAGAATTTTATCATTTTGCTCTATTCCAAGCTTTTCTTTCCAGCTTGCAAGTTCCTCTTTTGAAGCCTCAGCATAAGTGTCATCTAGTTTTAAATTACCCGTTACTATCAAATGATCCGGTGGTATTGCCAAATTAATAAAACGCTTTCTGTAAGCTTCACTTTGCACGCAAACAAGATCAAGAGACTGAAACAAAGGCGCTGTAAACCAGGGCAGCATGCGATATCTCTTTAAAGAGCGCCTTGAAATTTTTCCATTGACGACAACAATTTTTGCACCACAATCCTTTGCTGCATCTTGAAAATGAAACCAAAAATCTGTTTCTGTAAGAATGACAAGATCTGGCTTTACCTGCTGTACGATAGGCCTTATGATATAGGGTAGATCAAAGGGTAAAAAGAGATGATAATCTGCTTCTTTTATCGATTTTAGAGCCTCATCATGACCTGTTTCTGTGATATTAGAAAATACGATGATAGCGTCTGGAAGGCTTTTTTTCATCTTCTTGACAAGAGGTGCAACTGCGCTAGTCTCTCCTACAGATACCGCATGAACCCATATTAAAAAGCGTCCCTGCTTGTCAATCTGTGGAAAATGCTTACCCATTCTACAAGAAAAGCTCTTTTGATACTTTCTATAACGTATGCGTCCATAAAGAAATGAAGGAATCATCAAGAGAGCAAAAAGATGCAAAGCAATTGTATACACAACAGAAAAAAACATAACTCAAAACTCAGGTTTATACTTTCAGATTACTAGATTAAGAAGCTTTCCAGGGATAAAAATAACTTTTTTTATCTCTTCGGTTAAATATTTACTAATATGAGGATGTTTTTTTGCAAGCTCTAATATTTCTTCTTCGCTTTGATTTTTTGGCAATTCAAAGCGCCCTCTAAGCCTACCATTTACCTGCACAACGTAAGTAGCCGTATCATCATAAAGCATGTTTACATCCACTTCTGGGATAGGCACAAAGGCAATACTTTCCTTTTTTCCAAAATGATGCCAGATTTCTTCTGCAAGGTGGGGTGCAAAGGGTGCAAGTACCTGCGTTGCCATTAAAACAATCTCTTTTGGATACAACTCAAGCTTTGTAAATTCATTGATAAATTCCATCATCTTGGAAATGGCCGTATTAAACTGTAGAGCTTCAATATCTGAAGATACTCCATAAATAAGTCTATGCCCTAATTTACTTGCTGCAATAGAACTTGAATCTCTTACTTTTTCAGAAAAGGCCATATCGTGAAACCTTGTCAAAAAACGCTTAGCACCATTGACAGCATCCGTATTCCATATTTTCTCTTTTTCTAATGGGCCCATAAACATTTCATAGATTCTTAAAGCATCTGCCCCAAATTCTTCAATGATCTCATCGGGCGTAATGCCATTTAATTTCGACTTAGACATCTTCTCTAGCTGGCTACGCAATTCTTCTTGAGTCTTTTTATGATAATACTTGCCATCTCTTTCTATGACATCTTCTGGTTCAACATAAGCGCCGCCCTCTCTTTGATAAGACCTAGATATCAAAAGACCTTGGTTTCTGAGTGCTTTAAAAGGCTCTTTTGTCGTTACACATTTTGTATCGAAGAGAACTTTGTGCCAAAAACGCGCATAGAGAAGATGCAAGACCGCATGCTCTGCTCCTCCTACATAAAGATCTACAGGCATCCAGTACTGCTCAGATACATGGCTCCATGCTTCATTTTCATTATGCGGATCACAAAAACGCAAATAGTACCAACAAGATCCTGCCCACTGAGGCATAACGTTGGACTCACGAAAAGCTTTTTTTCCTGTTTTTACATCAAAAAGTTCTATCCAAGAAGTCTCTTTTGAAAGAGGACTTTTACCATCCAAGCTGGGTTTATAATCATGTACTTGAGGAGGGCAAAGGGGTAATTCATCGACATCTAAGACTCTTTTTGTTCCATCTTCAAAATGTAAAATAGGAAATGGCTCTCCCCAGTAGCGCTGGCGAGAAAAAAGCCAGTCGCGCAATTTGTAGCTTACAGTGTATTTTCCAAGTCCTTTTTCTTCTAAGTAGCGTATCATACACGTCTTTGCTGAGTCGATATCAAGACCATTCAAAGAGATTTCGGAAGATGCACTATTACAAAGCGTACCCTCTTTTTGCCAACACAAATTTCCCATTAAGATTTGCATCTTATCTTCTTTTGTCAAATCCTCTGAAATAGGCTCAATAACAGGTTGAATAGGAAGGCCATACTGCTTTGCAAAAGCAAAATCACGCTCATCATGCGCAGGCACTGCCATAATAGCGCCCGTTCCATAGCTCATGAGCACATAATCAGAAATCCAGATAGGCATATCTCTACCAGTAACCACATTTTTTACATATGCTCCTGTGAATACCCCACTTTTCTCTTTTGCAAGCTCTGTTCTTTCCAAATCACTCTTACTTGCGCACATCTTTTGATATGCAGTAACTGCTGCTTTATACTCTTTGCTTACAATGCTTTCAAGAAGAGGGTGCTCCGGAGCAAGCACCATATATGTAGCTCCAAATAACGTATCGGGCCGTGTTGTAAATACTTGAATAGGGGCTTTTGTTATATTTTCCTTAAAAGTAATAGAGGCCCCTTGGCTTTTTCCAATCCAATTTCTTTGCAGACGCTTTAAACCCTCTGGCCAATCCAACTCATCTAGATCTTCAAGAAGACGCTCTGCATAAGCTGTAATTTTTAAAACCCACTGTCTTAAAGGTCTTCTTTCAACTAAATGCCCCCCATCTTTAGATCGTCCATTTTCAATTTCCTCATTAGAAAGAGCAGTGCCAAGAGCCGGACAATAATTGACCAACAACTCAGCCTCATAAGCCAAACCTTGCTGATAAAGTATAGAAAAAATCCACTGTGTCCATTTGTAGTAACTTGCATCACTTGTTGCAACTTCTCTATCCCAATCATAACTAAACCCAAGAGATTGCAACTGGCGCCTGTATGTATCAATATTAGTTTTTGTAGTAATTGCAGGATGTGTTCCTGTTCTTATTGCATATTGCTCTGCAGGAAGACCAAAACTATCCCATCCCATAGGATGCAAGACATTAAAACCTTTTTGCCTTTTATAGCGCGCCACAATATCTGTTGCTGTATAACCCACAACATGTCCCACATGAAGACCTGCCCCCGATGGATAGGGGAACATGTCTAAAATATAATATTTAGGCTTGCTAGAATCAACATCCACCTTAAACGTCTTATTCTCTTTCCAGTAGTGTTGCCATTTTTTTTCGATGTTTATGTGATCAAAACAAGATCGTTCCATAATGCCTATTATCTCTTTTAAGTTTTAGGAGTTACAAGATACCAAATTTTCCCTCTTTAATTCTATGAATAATCTCTGCTATGATGAGGGTATAATCAAAAACTTAGTGAGATATGCCTAAAAATAGTACCGCGAAATCCAAAAAATCTGTAAAAATTTTTCAAAATTATTTAACTCTTATTTGCCAATTTTTAGGTGGAAGAAGTTATAAACCTCTCTATCAAGAGGAGCTCAGTGAAAGACTGAGCGTTCCTCCTGTTCACCATGATTTATTCCACAAAGCACTAAATACTCTTATAAGAGAGGGAAAAATCACCTTAAAAGAAAAAAGGTATCTTCTCTGTGCATCAGATGCCAAAATTGTCACGGGAATTCTTCGTATGCATCCGCGCGGCTTTGGCTTTCTACAGCCCGATGATCCCATACAATTTTCAGAAGACATCTTTATACCCAAACACCTTACAAAAAATGCAGTAGATGGCGATTCTGTAGAAGTCCTTATCAATGAAGAATCAAAATCGGAAAAAGGACCCGAGGGAAAAGTTTTTTCTATACTCAAAAGAAGCCGTACACACATTGCTGGAACCGTATGGCATATCAGTGAAAAGGGAGAAGTTTTAGTTCATGTACCTCTTTTTGGAGCTTCAAAAAAAGTAACAGTTACCCCCATCGATGAAAGAGAGCTTCAAATAGGCGATAGACTTATTATGAAAGTTCTTGATTGGGGATCAGAAAATAGTGCAACACACTGCGAAATGTCTCACTACATCGGCCACATATCCGATCCATCTTGTGATGTTAGAGCATCCATTGAAGAATTTGACTTGCGCTCCGATTTTCCAAGCACTGTCGTTCAAGAAGCTAAATTATTTGGCAGTAAAGTATCAGCAAAAGATATAAAATCAAGAACAGATTTGCGCTCATTAGAATGCTTTACAATAGATCCAGACACTGCAAAAGACTTTGATGATGCACTTTCTTTGAATAGAGATGAAAATGGAAACTATCACCTAGGCGTTCATATTGCTGATGTCTCACACTATGTAAAACCTGGAACTGCCCTCGATAATGAAGCCAAACTTCGCTGCAATTCAACTTATTTTCCAGGCTTTTGCTTGCCTATGCTACCCCATGAACTCTCTTCTGAACTTTGCAGCTTAAAAGCGCATGTCAATAGGCTCACTCTTTCCGTTATGATGAGCTTTGATCCTCAAGGAGATCTTCTTCATTACAAGATCTTTCGAAGTGTCATTAAAAGTTCTAAACGCTTTACTTATAAGCAAGCAAAACAAGTTCTCGATGGTAAAACCAAAAGCAAGTTTGCACCTACCCTACAACTTATGGTAGAGCTTTGCCACCTACTAAAGAAAAAACGCTATGAAAGGGGAAGTATCGAGTTCTCACTGCCCGAAGTTATCATAAAAATTGATGAAAAAGGCGATCCTACAGGATTTGAGCGTATCGAATATGATATCACACACCAGTTAGTAGAAGAGTTTATGCTCAAGGCCAATGAAACTGTTGCAACCTATCTTTCCGAAAAAGGTGAAAAACTTACCTACAGAGTTCATGACCAACCCGCAGAAGAAAGTTTAAAAGAATTTGCAACTCTTGCAAGAGCATTTGGCTTTCATTTGCCCTCAAAACCCACGACACACGACTTTCAAAAACTATTCGACAAGGCAGCAAGTACAATTTATGCAACCCAACTAGCAACAAGTTTTATTAGAAGCATGAAACTTGCCTACTACTCTCCAACCAATGGAGGACACTATGGACTGAGCCTTGAGTACTATTGTCATTTTACAAGCCCCATTCGACGCTACGTCGACTTGGTTGTCCACCGTATTGTGTGCGGGGATACACATGAATTAGAAAGTCTTTCTATGACTTGTCATGGCTGCTCTGAGCAAGAAAGGATAAGCGCTAAGGCAGAGCAATCCACAACCCTCTTAAAGAAACTGCGCTATCTAAAAAAACTCTACGAAGAAGATCCAACACGCAAATATCAAGCTGTTGTAACCCGCATCAAAAATATGGGTCTTATTTTTGATATCACAGACCTTATGATGGATAGCTTTTTACATATTTCAGAGCTTGAAGATGACTATTTCGTTTATGATGAAGATCGACTTATACTTCGCGGATCTAGAACTGGAAAAGAGTATTCCTGCGGCAAAAAAATCGAAGTTGTAGTGACCCATCTTGACTTTATTACACTCGAGAGTAAATGGGCGCTTGCATTAAATAATCAAAATAAGCGCTCCAGAAAAGAAAAAAGGTCTAAGAAATGAAAAAGTCTTTTATAACAGGTCTTGTTATCTTACTTCCCTTAGCAGTAACAATTGCCATTATCATTTTCATCATCAATTTTCTTACAGAACCCTTTATGGGCATTGCAAGGTCAGCGCTCAGCCATTTTAACATATCAAGCGGAGATACCCTTTTAGAATACGTAAGTCAAGTTTTAATTATCATTATCCTTTTTTCTTTAGTTGTTTTAATTGGGTTTTGTGCACGCATGTTTTTTATTCATGCATTAATTCGCTTTAGTGACTTTATTCTGCTACGAATACCCTTTATTAATTCCCTTTACAAAGCTCTTCAAGAAATTATTCGAACACTTTTTCACTCCTCGGCTAAATCTTTTAAACAAGTAGCTCTTGTCCCCTTTCCAAACAAAGATTCTTACACATTAGGGCTTGTAACGGGTGATGGACTTGACATATGCAAAAAAGCCCTTAATCGAGATTTAATTACCATATATGTCCCAACAACTCCCAACCCAACTTCTGGCTATCTGCTCATGTTTAAAACAGAAGAAGTTGTCTTCATCGATATGAAGGTAGAAGATGCTCTCAAATACATCATCTCTTGCGGTGTTGTTGGCAAAGAAACAGAAATGCCCCGTTCATGAAAGATACAAACTTTATTTTTACAACAGTTACAACAAATGCAAATAAACTTACAGCTGTCTGCAATATAGCTAAAACTTGTTTTACAAAAAAAGAAAAACTTTTAATCCTTGTGCAAGACCAAAAAGCGGCAGAATTTATCGATGAGCTTTTATGGCGTATACCAGAAGAGAGCTTTCTTCCCCACTGCATCAGTGATTCTGAATGCAATGAGCCTGTTGTAATTACTACTTTTCCAAAAAATGTAAATCAGGCATCTATTCTTTTAAATTTATCTTCCAAAACAAATAATCTTGCAGATCCTTTTCAAATTATCTATGAACTTATGGATATGACTTCAAAAGAAAGACATGCTCTTTCACAAGAAAAGCTTAAAATCTATCAAGAGATGGGCTACAACGTACGCATTATCTGCTGAATAAACCTCTCCTCTTCCATTCTTTATTTGCCAAAAATACTGAAGATAAGGTCATTAACAACTAATATACACAAGCCAATTCCTGAACTTGTTTGTATATAAATAAAAACCACAACTATTATATAGTTATAATAAAAACGATTGTTTTAGTTAATATGTAATTACAAATAATATCGATTTAATATAATATTCCCCGTTATTTATTAAGTTAATTTAAGGTATTATCATGTCTAGTAGTTGCAAAGTTAGTTCTCGCCCTCAATTAACAATAATGGGATCATTTTTACATAGCCAAGCAATAAGCCAAGTAGATACGCAAGAGGTCACTAATTCATTAGCTGAACTCGAAAGCTCTCCTGAAGAAATTAAAGAACTCTTTGCCAAAGCTGTCGCTCAGGAAAAAAATTCTGAGAATATAACCCATGCAGCAAAAGCCCTCCAATCAATTGCACAGAATAGTTTAAGCTCGATGCCGTCCTGTTCTTCTGCTCCACTAGATGAAGCAGGAACTTCTGCTAAAGAAAAAGAAGCTGTAGGTGCCCTACTAATGCTTTCTAATTCTTCTACTTCATTATCACTTGTTAAGAATATTCCTTCTCCAAAAGTAATCTACAAAGTAGATTTAGATCGCTTTTATCTCCATCACCCTAAAGGCATTGTAAAAACCTGTTTTAAAGTAAGAGATTTTACAGTTGTTAGATTTTCACAAATGAGTGTAAGCAACCTAATGAGTGATAAAAAAACAAGTATTCATGAGTTTCATAACGTGATAGATAGTGAAGGGTGGATACGCAATCGAAAGATTACACTCATTCAAATGCCCGACAATAACTTAACCTCATTAGATAATAGAAGGCTATATGCGCTGCAAACAAGAAGAATGCAAGAATGCGTACAGTGTGAAGGCATAGATGTTCCTGTTATTATCATGCATCATGAAAAATGGTTAAATGAATATGACGAAAATCGACTAATACCATGGGGCAGAGATTTTACAGATAAAGAAATAGAAACAGCAGTAGATAATGCACTAAGCTATTATCGTGTAAAGGGCACCTATGGATTTGGTGTTTGTGTTCGCTTGAATCTACCCGATCCTGTGGCACCTGAAGCTCAATATGGCCTTACAAGCAAGCCTTACGTGCGTAAAGCAGCAGCTCCCAGATATTAGCCTCTCACTACTAAATGATCACAGTATTATAGCATCCTAACTACCATGATTTCAAACACATTTATCGAATGCAGTACCTTAAGTCATGTTCAATTTGTTTTTGTATTAGATGGTTCATCAACATCCATTAACTCTGGCTCTTCATGTATCCATCTCTTTCCTGAAGCTATCCAATGATTTCCTAGCCCCTTTTCCTGGGCATTTAAGGCTGTGCCGACTATAAACTGACATCGTCCAAATAAACCCTGCCTTACTTTGTTATCATTCACTATAGCCTCTTCCATGTAATGATAATTAAGAGCATCTTTTACTATCGAAGTTAAGTCCCTTCCTTCTTGATCCTTAAAGGATTCTGGAAACTCTATATATGCAACTTCTTCTAAAGTTAAATTTCTAATTATTGTTTCTTTCGAATCATTTATCATAAGTTCAAAGCAGGACACGCCAAGATAATAAATTCTTTTAATCTTCTCATCATTAGTAAGAATTCGGAGAAATGCATTTAAACTCCTGCATCCACGTGGATCATTACATCGCTTATAAAAGCTGACTCCATCAAGTAACACTGTTTTATCATCTTTTGTTTCCACTGCAACCATTAAAAAATAGGGGCAGTAGCATTGAGCTCGCTTATAGAGCTCTTTCCATGGTTTATGTGTCAGTGGCTCCTCTTCCTCCAGGAAAAACTTTTGAATATTGGACGTTTGTGTACTACTAGAAATTGCGGACATATTGGCTTCAAACTCTTTTTAAACGTTCTAATTTATTTAAAAGTCAATTGTACATGAAAATAGTTATAAAAATAAAGAAAAAACCACAAGCACACACAAGTTAATACTGCAAAAAACACCTTGCGAAAAAAAACCAGTTTGTATATTTAAAAATTTAAATGAATAAAAACTGTAACACTGTGCTGGTATCATGAAATTAGTAGCTATATTCCTAACAACACTCTTTCTTATCTCCAAAATCTATTCTTTGCAAAAAGATTGCATGGAAGACTCTTATTTTTCAAACCCAATCTACACGGTCAAAGATATAGGAGAATCAGCCTACTTTCTCAATGAACGACTTCATAAGCAAGGCATAAGAGCAAGAACAATCATCATTAATGCAAAAAATCGCGAAATCCTCTTTAACGAAACTTCTCTTGCTTTCTTTAACAATAAAAAAACCATTAACGCCTACCATGCCTTTGTAACATCTATTAGGTACGACCAACTTCCTCCAGCTTGCGTACGCATGCTTACTCTCGTAGATTTAAAGGGGCATAATGTTTATGTATCCGCCTACGATTCAGATGGCTGTTTTATCGATTTAAAACCCGTTCTTTTTCCTACAAAATATTAAACATAAAAACTACTTGTCTCATTAATGTGAATTCTCTATATTAGGGCCAATTTTTACGAGTTCTTGGAGCATTCAAATTATGGTACGTATCAGCAAACAGCAAGAAAGACGCAGTAAGTCACCCAGAAGACCGAACCTCTCTTCAACAAAAACTGGATCATTAAAAGACAACCTTCCTTTGGGCTACAAGGCGCATGCTAATGCAAGCTCTGTAGAAGGACCTCTGGCTGTCTTCATTCCAAAAATTAAATAATCACGTTATTCAAGGTTTATTATGTCAAGACATACAAGCTATGGCAAATCAAGTAAAGTTGCAAAGAAACGCAATGTGTTAAAACGTTTTGAGCGCGTTGCTGTCTTAAGAGATCTGGGCAGATGGCAAGATGGAGTTAATGTTAAGGTTACAGGTCTTCCAAAAACGCCTGTTGCTCCATAATCTTAAGCTTTCGTGCCTCTCAACGTACAAGTTTTTAATCAGCAAAGCAGCCTTGCAATTAGTTCTACAAGTGTACAAAAAGTTGTAAGCTGCTTGCTACTAGAATTTTGCAACAAAAAGTACGACGAAGTAAATATCTACTTTGTAGGGGAAGAAGAAATCTGCAAGCTGCACGAAGAATTCTTCGATGATCCTTCCCCTACCGATTGCATCTCCTTTCCTATGGACACAGAAGATGATGAAAGCGAATATCTAATCCTAGGCGACATCTTCATCAGCCCCAAAGCTGCACTTGATTACGTAAGTCTTGATAGCAAGGACGTCTATGAAGAACTTACTTTGTACCTTGTTCATGGTCTTCTACATTTACTTGGTTATGATGACATCAATGAGGCCGATATAAAAAAAATGCGTGCAGCAGAAAAAATTCATCTTGACCATTTGAAGGCGCATAGTGTCTACTTAACAGCCAAGTAGAATATCACTTTAAATTTATATATGCTCATTCTTTTTCTTTGCTCACTACTCGGTAGTTTTGCGCTCACATGCACCTACAACAGCCTTCGTACTTTGAGGGAACAAAAGAGTACCCTCTTTCTTAATGAAATAGGCCATATCTTCTTCTATCGCTCTTTTCATGCACTTGTTGTGAAAAAAAATGAGTTTTATTCCCTATTTTTTGTAGCCCTCATTGCAAGATACCTCCTACTTTTTATAGCAAGCGCAAGCCTTATAGCCTACTTTTTACTTGATTCAACACTCTCCTTTTCCCCTCAGCATGAAAATTGGTTTATTGGCTGGCTTGTTTTATTCATATCCTCTCTTGCAACCCTCTTGTTTGGTGAATTTGTCCCTCGGATTTATTCCTCTCTTTTTCCATACAAAGCTCTAAAGCTGTCTGCAGCTATATCTTCTTTCTCTCTTTTTATTACTTTTCCAATTACATACCTCTTTCTAAAGTTACCAAAAAAATTTTCAAAAGCAATTTCTCTGGAAGGACTTCATGGATCTACAATACAGGTCACAGAAAGTATCATAGACATGCTAGAAAACGCAGATATCACAGCTGCAATCGGCATACATAACAAAAAGCTCATAGAAGCCGTCTTGAACTTTAAAGATCGTATTGTACGGGAAGTAATGGTACCAAGGGTCAATGTTTTTTCTCTACCCTCCTCTTTAAGCATTAAGTCCGCAGCAGAGCGCCTCCTACAAGAGGGTTATAGCAGGATTCCCGTCTACAAAGATACGATAGATTCCATTGCAGGCATCCTCATGTACAAAGATATTTTAACGTACTATGTTAAATGTCAAGCAGGAGAACTTTCAGAAACTCATCTAGACTTACCTATTGAAACTCTTATTAAGCCTGTTTTTTATACACCAGAAACGCGTCTTGTATCCCATTTATTACAAGAATTTAGAAATAAACAAATGCATCTTGCAATTGTTGTAGATGAATATGGGGGCACCGAGGGCATTGTTTCCATTGAAGATATCTTAGAGGAGATCGTAGGTGATATTGCTGATGAGTATGACGAAGAAGAAGTTATTCTCTACACTGAACAAGCAGCAAATGATTGGATTGTAGATGCCCGAATGAGTATACTTGACATCGAAGAAAACTTTGATATCAACATACCACAAGATGGAGATTACGACACAATTGGCGGCTATATTTACCACAAGGCAGGATTGATCCCACAAAAAGGTTTTCATATCTATCAGGACGACTTTGAAATTGAAGTTTTAAGCTCATCCGACCGTTCAGTAGATAAAGTGCGCATAACAAAAAACCCAAATATTCATTTTAGACGTTAATATGGGAATCATTTTGGATGAAATAACAATTTTTTATCTTTGGATATTCATTGCAGGTGCTTTTACAGGTGTCTTTGGCACATGGGCATTTCATCGAATGCGTATTGGCAGCTACAAACACATTGCAAATGATTTACTGCAAAAAGCAGAAGCCGATGCTGAAAGGATCAAACACACAACGAAACTTTCATTAAAACAAAAAGAATTGGAAAGTGAAAGAGAAGCTGAAAAAACCATTCAAAATGCAAAGCAAAAGCTTGTTAAAGAAGAAGAAAGATTAAAACAAAGAGAAGATAAGCTAGAAACACGCATGAACCTTGTCGAAAAAAAACTATCTGATATCGACAAGCGAGAGGCTATTATTGCAGCAAGAAAAGAGCGTATTGATGAAGAAAAAAAATCCATCCAAGAAGGCCAGCAACGTTTAATTCAAGAGCTAGAACGCGCATCCAACCTCTCTTCAACAGATGCAAAAGCCCTTCTTATCGAGCGCATTTCTAATGAAGTTCGTATTGAAGCCTCTCTTTTTGCAAAGCGTCATGTGAGCGAAATTTACGAAAATGCAGAACAAGAAGCTACAAAAATTATTTCTACAGCCATCAATAGAATATCTTCTTCTGTTGTATCAGACGCTACCATCTCTACAGTTTCTCTTCCAAGTGAAGAGTTAAAGGGACGCATTATTGGCAAAGAAGGCAGAAACATTAGAGCTCTAGAGCTTGCAACAGGCATTAACTTTATTATTGATGAAACTCCTGGCGCTGTGATTCTTTCTGGATTTGATCCTATTCGTAAACATATCGCAAAGCTTGCCTTAAACGAACTCGTTTTAGACGGAAGAATACACCCTACTCGTATTGAAGAGGCTGTTACAAGGGCAAAAGATAGTGTTACTAAACAAATAAAAAATTATGGCGAAGATGCTGCTTTAAAAGCTGGCACTATTGACCTACATCCAGAATTAATCAAATTACTTGGGAAATTAAAATTTCGCTATAGCTATGGCCAGAACGTGCTAGAACATTCTTTAGAGGTTGCTCATCTAATGGGAATTATGGCTGCGGAGTTAAAGCTTGATGTAAGTGCTGCAAAACGAATTGGCCTTTTACATGACATTGGAAAGGCTGTATCTCATGAAGTAGAGGGTTCTCATGCAATTATTGGTCATGATTTTGCCCTAAAGTATGGAGAAAGTGAACAAGTTGCCAATGGTATTGGCTCTCATCACCAAGAGATGCAACCCACAAGTATAGAGGCATCTCTTTGCTCTGCAGCAGATGCTCTATCAGCAGCAAGACCTGGTGCTCGCATTGAAGCAATTGAACACTACGTTAAACGACTGCAAAAGCTTGAAGAAATTGCACATGCAATTCCTGGCGTGGAAAAAGCTTATGCCATGCAAGCTGGAAAAGAAATGCGTATCATTGTTCAACCAGATGACATTGACGATGAAGGCCTCACTCTTCTTGCAAGAGATGTTGCAAAAAAAATTGAAGCAAATCTAAGTTATCCTGGGAAAATTAAAGTAGTTGTTATCAGAGAAAAACGCGCTATTGAATATGCTCTTTAAATAAAATCCCCAAGAGCGCTATAATGCAGCGTTCAATTATGTTAATCTTAAGAGTAAATCCATGCGAAGAGCTATCTGTTTATGTGAGCCTCACGTTGCCCTAGCGGGCGAAATTGGCAATTGGAAATTTGTCTACACAACGGCTACAACTCTTTCTAAAGGAGCCAAGCTTAAGTTCGACATGCAAAGTCATGGGCGCCTAATTGATTGGCAAGTTCCTAGCTCCGACTTAAAAGCCTCTGAAAACGTTATTTACGCTTATATACAAGAAGGAAAACCCATTGCCGCAAAAGAAGTTGAAACACCAGACTCTGTTGTGCCTCAATTTGAATTTACACTTCCCTCTGAACTAAAAGCTGGAAACTCCATTACGATTCACATAGGTGCACCTGCTAAAGTTAATGTGGATGCAAAAGTCAAGGGCAATAAATCGCAAACGCATACTCAAAGGAGAAAATCTTTCCTTCTCTACATAGCCCCCAAAGGTGATAGTAAATATGAAGATCCTGAAGTTTTTTCTATGGATATTCGTGGTAACAAACTAAGTACAATCCAAATCATCACTCCCTCGTTCGTCGTTAAAAATAAACGCTTTGATGTGATTGTTCGCTTTGAAGATTGCTATGGCAATTTAACCAATAATACCCATCCAGATACACTTATAGACCTAAGTCACGAACATTTGAGAGAAAATCTCAATTGGAGATTGTTCATACCAGAAACTGGCTTCGTAACTCTTCCTAATCTCTATTTCAATGATCCTGGCGTCTACAAAATCCGCCTTAGAAACCTAAAAACCGGAGAAATATTTTTCTCATCTCCCATTAAATGTTTCATAGATTCTCAAAAAAACCTCTTTTGGGGCCTATTACATGGGGAATCTGAGCGCGTTGATTCAACGGAAGGAATCGAAAGCTGTTTGAGACATTTTCGTGATGAAAAAGCTCTCAACTTCTTCGCAACATCTTGTTTCGACTCTGCTGAAGAAACATCCAATGAGATGTGGAAATTCCTCTCACAGCACATAGCAGAATTTAATGAAGATGAGAGGTTCTCAACATTTCCTGGCCTACAATGGCGTGGAGAAAATCATTCTGAAGGCCTAAGACATTTTCTCTATCTTAAAGATAACAAACCTATCTTACGTCAAAAAGATGCAAAAACAACTACACTAAAAAAGGTTTATAAAACTTTTTCTCCTAAAGAACTATTATCAATACCTAGTTTTACAATGGGCTCGCCCACTTCCTTTAACTTTCAAGATTTTAATCCCGAATATGAAAGAGTTGTAGAAATTTACAATGCTTGGGGTTCTTCTGAATGCTCAAAAGATGAGGGCAATTTACGCCCAATAACAGGAGCTACAAAAAAATCCGCTCATGAATCAAAAGAAGGCTCTATTCAACTTGCGCTTCAACACAATTGCCGCTTTGGATTTGTTGCAGGCGGCCTTGATGATCGAGATTTCTTTAGTACGCTCTATGAAAGTGATCAAGTTCAATATAGCCCAGGCCTTACTGCAATCATTGCAAAGGCTCATACAAGAGACTCTCTATTTGAAGCTTTGTATAACAGATCCTGCTATGCCACTACTGGCAAGAGAATTATCGTAGGTTTCTATATTATTGGCTCTCCTATGGGAAGCGAGCTTGATACAAAGGCAAAACCAGGACTTGTCATCAACAGGCATATCTCTGGATACGTTGCAGGCACAGCTCCTCTTCAAAAAGTTGAACTTATCCGAAATGGCGACATCATAAAAACTTTTTCTTGCAATGGAGATGCCTCGTTAGACTTCACTTATGACGATCTTGATGACTTAAAGTCCGTGGTCCTCGATGGTGGTGAGGGCAAATTGCCTTTTGCTTACTATTATATCAGAGTTTATCAAGAAGATAAAAACATGGCGTGGAGCTCACCTATTTGGATTGATTTTCACGGAGAAATGCCTTCTATAAAAAAAGCCAAAAAGACTTCTAAAAAATGAAAAAAATTTCCCTACTGATCTGCTTTTTAATTACTTGTACTCTACCGCTACATGCTGTTGTTGATGAGTCAATGCCTTGGCCTATCCCGCCATCCCCAAATTTTCCTGCAGCACCGCGCTCTGGAGAAAATAGCGCACTCTCTCCTGCAATGCTTGCTACAGGTATTGGTATTGCCGCTATTTTGGTCGTACTTGCTTTTACAAGTTTTAACAATCACTCTCACGCAATCAATGCAGATAATGGGAACTCTTAACCGATTAAAACTTATTTTAATTTGTTTGCTGTTTTCTGCATGCTCTAGTCAGCGCCAGCTTTGGAAACATCATGAGATAACTACCGTAGAATCTCAGTACAATTCTCAAAGGGTCTACGCCTATCCTGAAGAGTTATTTTGTGGTATAGAATTTGAAGTAATTAGAGATAGTTACTCCGTTAACAGTTACCTCAACGTATTTATCGGATCGATTCCAGAAGTACCAAACAACTCTTTATTTGCAACTGTTGCATTAAGAATCGATGAACAAATCTATACGTTTCTTGCCCGTAGATTTTCTGGAGGACAGCGCTTGTTGTTACCCTCTACCTACACTCAACTTATCATATCCTCTCTACTTGCATCCAAAACATGTTCTTTTAGGCTAGAAGGCGGTTATTTTGGAGAATTTCCTCCTGCAGGCTTTGCCAAAGAATGGGCTCGTAAACCTTCATTTTTCTCAAGACCCTACCTCATTAAGGGTGCCTAAATTTTTACATTGAATAAATTAAATATTTGCGTATAATTCCGTTTTTTTGTATCACTTAAGTTTAGGATTAGATTAAGACTCGACATCAATGTTTGGATCGATGTTCGAATTTAACAAAATTAATATAACGTAAGAGGAGGACTTGAACACATGAAAAAACTAACTGCCATTTTTGCAGCAGCCCTGCTAATATCCTTTAGCTCAACTGCTTCAACTCAACAGAACAACAGAAGACCACAAGCTGCTTATGCGGGCCAGCAAAGCGGTGTCTCATATGCTTGGATTGCAGCAGGAGTTGGCGTTGCAGCAGCAATTGCTGTTATTCTACTTGCTCCAGAAGGTAGCGGAGCTCACGCTCATTAAATCACTTTTAGCGCCTTCTAAGAAGGCGCTATCCTAATTTCTAGATTTAAGATCGCAAATTTTGTGTTTGCACTTTAATTGTTTGCACTTTAATAAGATCTTCTGCAATAAAGATGGTATGTATACATATACAAACCCAAGAGACCCTATCAATACCTGGAGGACTTAACAAATGAAAAAACTAGCAACCATTTTCGCTCTTGTCTCCTTGATGACTTTTTCTACTCAAGCATTCTCTCAACAAAATAATCGAAGACCACAAGCAGCTTATGCAGGCCAACAAAGTGGCATCTCTGGAGCAACAATTGCAGCTGGTATTGGTGTTATTGTAGCAATTGCTGCAATTGCTCTTATAAGCAATAATTCTCACTCCCATTAAACGTATTTTTGTTGTTTATTGCAAACTAACCTTCTGTTACAATCTGCTACCAATACTCCATTTTTACTCAGGACATTTGTAATGCAGAAAGGCCCTCATCTTACATTTAATTGTGTTGTATGCTCCCATCCTGTCGTTTTTTCAGTATGGTCAGAAGAGGAGTTCCCCTACTTTTTAAGCTGCTGTTCCTGCGAAAAAAAATATGGCTTTAGCCAAGAAATCACCCGCCAGCTCAAAAAATTTGAGGCTCTTTGCCTACAAATTCATCACTCCGAAGAAATTTTAGGTAATACACAAGTTGCAATCGATGTAGGCCCTCATCATATTAAAGTACCATACAGGTTACTTTTAACACGCCTTAGCTCTGTGATGGATCTCACTATTGGTGACAAAAAGATAGAAATCGCTTTTCGCACCGAACCATTAAACGATTGTAAATAATCGTTGCACATCAAGAATTAATTTGATAGTATTGGGATTATCCTAATTGAATTCATGAAAGGTGCAACTTATGTCTAATAAACTAGAACAACTTCGAAAATACACTGTCGTAGTATCCGATACAGGGGATATCAATTCGATAAAGCAATATAAACCCACCGATGCCACTACAAACCCTTCTTTAATCTATGCTGCAGCCCAATTACCGCAATATGAGTATCTTGTAAAAGAAGCCATTAAGTGGGGAACAAGTACTGCTAAATCTTCAGAAGAAACTTTGCGCCTTATTCTGGATAAGTTAAGCGTTGAGTTTGGCTCAGAAATTTTAAAAATTGTCTCTGGCAGGGTCTCTACAGAAGTAGATGCAAGACTATCTTACGACACTAAAAAAAGCATCGATCGAGCAAGGTTTTTAATTAATCTTTATGAATCCCTTGGAATTAAACGTGAGCGCATATTAATCAAGCTTGCATCCACTTGGGAGGGTATTCGAGCAGCAGAAGTTTTGGAAAAAGAGGGCATACATTGCAATATGACACTTATGTTTAGCTTAGAACAAGCCGTTGCTGCAGCTGAGGCAGGTGCTACCTTAATTTCTCCTTTTGTTGGACGTATTCTAGACTGGCATCTCAAAAACGAGGGAAAAACAACTATTCCTGCCGACCAGGATCCAGGGGTTCATTCCGTTGCCATTATTTACGGCTATTATAAAAAATTTGGGTACAAAACTCAAGTAATGGGAGCAAGTTTTAGAAGTAGCGCTGAAATATTAGAACTTGCAGGCTGCGACCTACTTACCATAGCCCCTAAGTTTTTAGAAGAACTACAATCTACAGAAGGCGATGTTCCTCGAAAGCTCGATCCAGAAAAGGCAAAAAATGCAAAAATTGAGCGCATCACATTTGATGAGGGCAAATTCCACTACCTTTTTAACAACAACCAAATGGCCGTTGAAAAGCTTTCGGAGGGTATTCGTAACTTCAGTAAAGATCTTATCAAACTTGAAGACTTTATTAGTAAAAAAATATGAACACTTTAAAAGATCGTATTATGGACAAGTCCGCACGCATCTGTGTTGTAGGACTTGGCCATGTAGGATTAACCCTTGCAGTCACATTTGCAAATGCCGGCTTTCATGTTGTTGGCCTCGATAATGATACAAATAAAGTAAAAGCTATTAATGATGGCATTTCAAATTCAGAAGATGTTACTTCCAGCTCTCTTCAAAACCTAGAAGCTAAAGGCTACCTAAGCGCTGCATCTACGTTTGCAAAGATCAAAGATTGTGATGTTGTCATCATCTGTGTTCCAACGCCTCTAGATGACAAAAAAGAACCTGATCTATCCTACATCACTAGTGCAGCAGAACAAATTGCAACCTTTGCTCATAATGATATGCTGATTGTTTTAGAAAGCACTGTCTACCCAGGAACTACAAGAGAGATCGTTGTCCCTATTTTTTCGAAAAAGAATCTAAATATAGATCGTGATATTTGGATTTGCTTTTCTCCTGAAAGAATTGATCCAGGCAGACACGATTGGACTTCATTTAATACACCAAAAATAATCGGCGGTATAACTCCAAAGTGCTTAGAACTAGGAAAAACCCTCTATTCTGCTGCTTTCAAAACAGTCATTTGTGTCTCTAGTGTAGAAGCGGCTGAAATGACTAAAATCTTAGAAAACTCATTTCGTGCTGTCAATATAGCCTTCATCAATGAAATGATGAAACACTGCGATCTGCTCGGGTTAGACATTTGGGAGCTCATCAATGCAGCAAGCACAAAACCCTTCGGCTTCATGAAGTTTGATCCAGGACCAGGTGTTGGTGGCCACTGCATCCCTATTGACCCCCTATATTTATCTTGGAAGATTCATCAATTTAATTGTGATACAGAATTTATCTCTCTTGCTCATAAGATTAACTCTCAAATGCCTTCTTACTGGGTTTCCAAAGCTGAGCGTAAATTAAAAGAACTGGGAAAATCACTTGCAAAAAGTCGAATTTTAATCCTTGGTATGGCCTACAAAAGGGATGTAAGTGATTATCGAGAATCCCCTCCCCTTGAAATAGCACGCCTTCTTCTTGAACAAGGGGCACTTGTGGAATATTATGATCCCTTCATACCCTCCGTTACCGTTCAAGAAACCCTTCTGCGCAGCGCACTCGATCTTGACTCATCAATAAAACAAGCTAATTGTATTATCATTGCAACAGCTCACACCTGTTTTAATACAATCGACTTCCAAGCGCTTAGCTGCCCCGTCATCAACTGCAGGGGCCCTCAAATCACGCACAAATAGAGTATTAATTAAGAAAAGCACAAAGCTTTGGATATTTAGAAGGCTCAGCATGATACTCAGAATTGGATACACTTTCTACGATACTACCCTCTTGCATTAAAAATAATGTGCAAGGAAAGTATCGTATTAAATTTATGTCATGTGTTGCAAGCAATACAATTCTACCTTGTGCTGCAAGCTCTTCTATATATTTTGCAACTTGCTTTGTTAGACGAGGGTCAAGCGCAGAAGTAGGCTCATCAAAACAGATGATCTTAGGGTTTAATGCAACTGTTCTTGCAATGGCAACACGCTGCTTTTGTCCACCAGAGAGCTTATGAACACTCGATTTTGCTTTATGATCCAGACCATAACGCTCAAGCAATCCTTGCGTTATCAATGAGGCTTCTTGAGGACTTTTTTCTTTTAATTTAACTAAAGCAAGAATGATATTTTCCTCTACACTTAAGTGCTCAAATAAGTTAAAACTCTGAAACACCATTCCCATGATATGCTCTTTATTCACCTGGGCTAGATTCAAAAGAACATTATCTAATGAAAATGAGCCACTATCATAAGTTTCTAAATGGTTAAGTACGCGCAAAAGAGTTGACTTACCCACTCCAGACCCACCCAAAAATACGGCGATCTGCCCATGATCTACTTCAAAGGTAATATTAGACAAAATCTTCTTTCCACCAATACTTTTAGATAAATTTTCTACTTTAAACATCAACTTTCAATGCCCTCTCAAATTTTTTCATAAAAAACGAAGCTGTAGCTGTCAGTGCAAGATAAATCAATGCAACAGCTAAGAGAATCGAAAATGCATCATACGTTCTACTACGAATAATAGAAGCCTCTTTTGAGAGTTCCATAACACCAATAATAGACGCTAAGCTAGAATCCTTTATCAAAGTGACAAGTTCATTACCAAGAGATGGCAAGGAAACACGCAGTGCCTGTGGAAACACAATAAGGCGAATCGTTGTAAAGGGTCCAAAGCCAAGCGTGTGAGCTGCTTCCACTTGCCCCTTTGGCACTGCATTAATACCAGAGCGTACAACTTGACTAATGTAGGCTGCGCTATTCAGACCTATTGCAAGGCTTGCCGACCAAAAGGGCGCAATCGTAACCCCAAATTGGGGCAACACATAGTAAACAAAAAGAATCTGCACAAGCATCGGTGTGCCTCTAAACAACGTGACATACGCTGTAGTTAACATGTGCACAATCTTTACTTTTACATTTTCAGCAAAACCTATTACAGTTCCAAGACTTACACCAATTATTGTCGCAATAGATGCAATCAACAAACTCATTAAGGCTCCATGCAAAAGCGCTGGAACAGACTCCCAAATTAAATCAAAATCAATCACGATAACTTCCACTTCTCTTTAAATTTCAAAAGCGTTCCATCCGCTTCCATTGAATCTAGTGCAGCTTGCACCTTCTTAAGCAGCTCTAAATTATCTTTTGCAACAACTAAAGCTGTATTTTCATTTGTTCCATCGATAGGAAACAATTGAAATTGAGACGCATCCTGTGTATCGGTAAAAGATTTTACGGTACTAGCAGCTGTTATAAAGGCATCAGCTCTTCCACTTTTTACAGCCATAAATCCATCTGCAACAGTAGGCAGACGGATTATATCATACCCTACCTTAGATGTCATAAAAACGTCTGCTGTAAACCCTTCATTAACAACAATTCTCTTTCCAAGAAAATCTTCAAGAGTAAGTGTTTGCTTATTTTTTTTATAATCTAAAACAACAATAACCAAAGGATCACCTTGAAAGTACTCTTTGCTAAAAGATACGCGCTTTGCTCTTTCAGGAGTGGCAGTCATACCAGCTGCAATAAGATCAACATGACCTAAGTTAAGCTCTGCAATCAATGCATCAAAGGGCATATCTTTGAAAACAATTTCACGCTGCATTCTTTTTACAACTTCTTTTACAACATCGATATCAAAACCTACAATTTCGCCCTTCTCTCTAAATGAAAAAGGAGGAAATTCTGTATTTGTTCCAACGAGCAAAGTTTGTTCATTTTTCTTCTGAGAGCATCCGCAAAACAAAAGCAAGAAGGCCATACACAAAAACAAAACAATTTTCTTATTCATCTTAAAATTCCTTTCTTTTAAAAAACATCTGCTCACAAAGATCTTCAAATACTTTGGCTATATTATGAATGGACCGAGGGACTACAAAAACTACATTTTCTCCTGAAAGACAGCCTAAAATATCTAGATCACTACATTTATCTAAGTACTCCCCAACACATGCAGCAAGCCCTGGACCTGTATCAATGACGATCATGACTTCGTTGTGTTGAATATCTGTAATTGCAAGCTTCAAAAGCTCCTGATCTACATGCACTGAGGGAAGCTCATAAAGCAAAGCACTACCTACCTGCTTTTTTACAACACCCAACTTGCGCAAATCCCTAGAGACTACTGCCTGATTTGTCTCTATTGAGTAGTTCTTTTCCAGAAGCTCGACAAGGGCTCTTTGATCAGATACAACTTCTTTTTGGATGAGCTCTTTAATTGCTTTTTGCCTTGCTTCTGTTTTTTGTTTTTCCGACATAAATGCACTCGTTTATGAATATTTATTCATATTACATCGAATTATAATCCATTGCAAGAAAAAAATAGCCGCTTGACAAATAAAATTTTTAATTCCAGAATATGAGAATGGGCAACACGAGGAGAAGCTTATGAAAACCAATAAAAACAATATCAAAAAAGATAAAAAGAAAAAAGTTAGTAACAACTATCTAGAAAAAATTGCCTCAGGTTCCCTTGAAGAAGCACCTACACATACAGAATTTAGCAAATCCATTGAAGAGCGTTTTAAACAGCGCCATGATGAGGGAAAGATACACCATCACTATTAACCTCAAACACATTGGGGATTTAATTTTTTGCCATGTAAATTGCGCGTATGTTGCAATAAACACCAATTATAGCTTATAATGACCCTGTTTTTACAAACCTCATTTTATAATAATAAAAAAAAACAGGAGTAACTATGTCATCATCCCCTTCAAGTATAATAGGCTCATCCAATAATCCTTTTTATGATGCAGCATCTAGTTCTAGCAGTAGCGCATCTACTAGCTCTAGCAGTTCTTCTACCCTAGATTCCTCTGTTCAAGCTGCTGCAAGCGCAGCTTTAACTCCATCTACATCATCTGCATCGCGTTCTGAACCAAAACCCACACTATTGCACCCTTTTACAAAAGAAGGCTTAATGGGTATATTGGCTGAGTGGGATAATGAATTTTCTCGCCAAGCAGCAGGTAAAACAATGGGTTCATATAGCGATGATTTTACATCCTTTTTAGAAATCGCATTTAGCTGCGATGCCTTCAAAAAGTATTTTGTAACTCTTATACAAGAAAACTATACTCCGAATGAAAATCTTCGTCCATTCTCTAGTTACATATCAGGGAGTGCTGCTATCTCCGTTTTCTTTGAATTTTTTAATGAAACCCTAACAACCTATATGTCTAAGTGCATAGCAAATAAAGACAAGCTTCACATAGAACATTGTATAAGAAAGAAACTACAAGATTCAAATAAAGAAAACAGGATCATAGCGCTAAGTTGCATCAGGAATTCAATATCTTATGAAAAATATATCCTGCTTAACATAAGAAAAAATCCCTATGCACTCAAGTTCCCTCTGTCTTAGGGATGTGGGTACAAATCAGGCAGAATTTCATGATCAAGAAGTACTGCCTGATTTGTCATCCTTTTTAAAGGATGCAATATAATAATTTAATTATCACTTCATTTTATAATAAAACAGAGTAACTATGTCATCATCTCCTTCAAGTATAATAGGCTCATCCAATAATCCTTTTTATGATGCAGCATCTAGTTCTAGTAGTAGCGCATCTACTAGCTCTTCAGATTCTAATATCACAAGCGTTGCGAATAGGGCTCTAGCCAGCACAAGCACTCCATCTATTCAGCATGATAAATTAGCGCCCGAATCATCACAACTTTTTACAATTGATGGATTAGAGTCTATATGGGAAAAGTGGAATCAAGAGTTTCTCACCAACACAGGTAAAGAAATAAATTTATTTGATGGCATACTTCAGTTATTTTTAAAATATACATTTGAATGCAATATTTTTATAACACATTTTGAATCTCTTATAAAAAATATTAATATGGGCAACGAGCAACTTATCAAAAAAGAATTATGTGATTCACTAGCTGCTCCTATTATTTTCTTCTTTTTTTTTAAAAAAAAACCTCCCTTTTATGCCAATTTGTCTCAACAAGTTATATTAGATGAAATAAAAAGAGCATTACTCGATACATATGCTATAATCATGAAAAAGAGAAACCCTCGCTTAAATAATTAGACTTTAAAATACTATAACGCAGGGCTTCACCCTGCAAATCATATCGTCGCATGCACCTAGGGCGATGCCCTAGGCTTTTATAACTCAGGCTTTCAGCCTGAATGGCTTACATATGTACTTTGCAGGGTGAAACCCTGCATTATAATAGCCTAGGGCATCGCCCTAGGTATCAACGATATAATTGGCAGGGTGAAACCCTGCGTTATAATAGCCTAGGGCATCGCCCTAGGTATCAACGATATAATTGGCAGGGTGAAACCCTGCGTTATAAT
>JARLHF010000055.1 GCA_031292375.1 Chlamydiales bacterium | reverse complement strand
TTTGGCAATAAACAAGTAAAAAACGGTGTAGAACGCATCATAAATGATAAATTATAAGTCTCCGTGTCTCCGCGTCTCCGTGTTTTAACTATTCAAGTTATTGATTAGCAGATAGTTGAAAATCGAGCTGGCGTTAAGATATATCCTTCCGCATAAAGAACAAATTGAAAGTACTCGGTTGCAGCGCCTGCCTCAAGGATGGCTGTCTATCATGGGAGTTCAATTTGAGAATCTGGTGATTAATAGTGGACCGCTTGTGTGCAAGGTACTGGGGATTTTGCCAGAAGATGTGCTTATTGCTAATACGTATTTTCAGACAGCTGGAGCTCGTAAGCGAGGATGTCAGATTGATTATTTGATTCAAACGCGGTTTTGTTGCTTATATGTATGTGAAGTTAAATTTCGGCAAAATGTAGTGGGTTTAGAGGCTGTCGAAGAGATGAAAGAAAAGCTTATGTGTCTGAAACTTCCTCGAGGTTTTTCCTGTCGTCCTGTACTTATTCATGTTAATGGTGTTTCGGAAGAAGTGGTTGATAGTGGCTATTTTGCGAGCATCGTCGACTTTTCTGAGCTGTTAAAAGTAGAATAGAGAATAGACTTCTTGCGTAATTACATTTGCTTGTTAAAATTGTCTTTTTTGACATCTTTATCGTTAAATTTTTCAAGCATATGCTCACATATGCTTGAAAAATTTATCAATAAATCTACTCAAAAAATTTCAATTTTTCTAAGCAAAGCTAATTATGCAAGAAGTCTAATGGATCGCTTGCCAATTTAATGGCTTTGTTTTAATTTGATGATATCTTCTTAAAACGAAAAGTGATGCAAAATGTTTGATAAATTTACCAACCGTGCAAAGCAAGTCATTAAACTTGCCAAAAAGGAAGCTCAAAGGCTTAACCACAACTATCTTGGAACAGAGCATGTATTGCTTGGGCTTTTAAAGCTTGGACAAGGCGTTGCTGTCAATGTTCTTCGAGGATTGAGTTTAGATTACGAAATTGTAAGAACAGAAGTGGAAAGATTGGTTGGCTTTGGTCCAGAAATTCAAGTCTATGGTGACCCTGCTCTTACAGGAAGAGTAAAAAAAGTTTTTGAATATGCCAACGAAGAAGCTGCAAATTTAAATCATAATTACGTAGGTACGGAACATCTATTGCTTGGCCTTCTAAGGCAAACAGATGGTGTTGCAGCTCAAGTTTTAGAAAGTCTCAATGTCAATTTAAAAGATATCCGAAAAGAAGTACTTAAAGAGTTGGAAACGTTTAACTTGCAACTTCCTCCTATCGGAATTGGGCCTAGTACAACAGGTGGCATTACTTCAGGAGTTTCTCCTGCTAAAGCTCAAGAAAAGAGTGCGCATGGTATGAGCGATAAGATGCCTGCTTTGAAAGCGTATGGTTATGACCTAACAGAGCTTTGTCGCGAGGGTCGCATGGACCCTGTCATTGGGCGCAAGAGCGAGGTAGAAAGACTTATTCTTATTTTGTGTAGAAGAAGAAAAAACAACCCCGTGCTCATTGGCGAGGCAGGTGTTGGAAAAACAGCTATTGTTGAAGGGCTTGCTCAAGCAATTGTCAGGGGTGAAGTTCCAGATTCTTTACGCAAGAAAAAGCTAATCACTCTTGATTTGGCTTTGATGATAGCAGGAACTAAGTACCGTGGACAGTTTGAAGAGCGTATCAAAGCTGTCATGGATGAAGTTAAGAAGCATGGAAATGTCTTACTTTTTATTGATGAAATGCACACAATTGTAGGCGCTGGGGCTGCAGAGGGTGCAATTGATGCATCCAACATTTTAAAACCAGCCCTTTCTAGGGGTGAAATCCAGTGTATTGGAGCTACAACCATTGATGAGTATAGAAAGCATATTGAAAAAGATGCTGCTTTAGAGAGGCGCTTTCAGAAGATTCAAGTAAACCCACCTTCTATTGAAGACACAATAGAAATTTTAAAGGGTCTTAAAGGTAAGTATGAAGAGCATCATAAAGTTCTTTATACAGAGCAAGCCTTAAAGGCTGCAGCTATTCTCTCAGATCGTTACATCCACGGAAGGTTTTTACCAGATAAGGCAATCGATTTATTGGATGAAGCGGGTGCTAAAATGCGTATTTCTATGATGCATCAGCCGCCAGACATTAGTAAGTTGGAAGTAGAGATTGAAGATGCTCGTCTTGCAAAGGAAGAGGCAATCGGTAGGCAAGAATATGAAAAAGCTGCAAAGTTGCGCGATACAGAAAAAGGTTTAAGAGAAAAGCTACAACAGATGAGAACAGAGTGGGAAACGGATAAGCAGGAGCATGAGCTCATTGTGGATGACGAAGATGTTGCAACTGTTGTTGCAAAGCAGACAGGAATCCCAATCAATAGGTTGACTGAGGGTGAAACCGCAAAAGTTCTGAAAATGGAAGAGACGCTTCGCTCAAACTTGATTGGTCAAGATGAAGCTTTAAATATTGTAAGTAAGGCAATACGAAGAAGCAGGGCTGGCATTAAAAATCCAAACCGCCCCATTGGCTCATTTCTTTTCTTGGGCCCTACGGGTGTTGGAAAGACTTTGCTTGCAAAGCTTCTTGCAATCAACATGTTTGGTGGTGAAGATGCCCTTATCCAGGTTGATATGTCAGAGTACATGGAGAAGTTTGCAGTCAGCCGTATGACAGGATCCCCTCCAGGATATGTGGGGCATGAAGAGGGTGGGCAGTTGACAGAGCAAGTAAGACAGCGTCCTTATTCTGTTGTGCTCTTTGATGAGATTGAAAAGGCACATCCTGATGTCATGGATATTTTATTGCAAATTTTGGAAGAGGGTCGTCTTACAGACTCCTTTGGGCGTAAAGTAGATTTTAGGAATACAATCGTCATTATGACTTCAAACTTAGGCGCTGATCTCATTCGTAGAACAACGGAAGTTGGCTTTGGAATGAAGCCTGGTATGCCAGATTTCAAGACAATCCAAGAGAAAATCGAAAGCGCCGTCAAAAAGCATTATAAGCCAGAGTTTCTCAATCGCTTAGATGGTATTGTAACATTTAAGCCATTAGATAAGCTTGCTCTACATGATGTTATCAAGATCGAAGTTAAAAAAGTTCAAGAGCGTCTTGCAAAACAGCAAATTTATATTCAGTTGGATGAAAAGGCAACGGATCTACTTGTTGATAAAGGCTTCCAGCCAGAAATGGGAGCAAGACCACTTCGAAGAGTGATCGAGCAAAACTTGGAAGATATGCTTGCCGAATACATTTTAATGAATCCATCTCCTGGAAAGGCACGTAATTATTTAGTTTCGGTCGCTGAGGGTAAAATTATTTTTATCGACCAGGATTTGTCGAAAGAATTAAAAGAGATAAAAGAAGCTCAGGTTGTATAGATATATACACAAACAATTCTTGAACTTGTTTGTGTGTATAAGTTACTCATGTTACGCAAAAACTACTCATCTTCTTGGATTTCTTCTTGAACTTGTTTGTGTATAAACAGAAAGTTTGTTACGATTTCCTATCTTTGCCGATTTTGAGGAGATTCTTTACCTATGATGCAATTTTTTCGTACATATCAACGCTATTTTTTTATCGCATTGACCATCATTATCATTATAAGCTTTTCATTTTTTGGAGCTTATAATTCCCTTGCAACGGCTGAGACCCATGATCCTGTTGTGTTTACTGCAGTCAATGGAAAAGATATTACTAAGTCGCAAGTGGATGCATTTATGCGTTTTATTAGCACAGATGTTTCTGATAAAATCCTTTCTGGTGGCAGCTGGGGTCCTAATTTTTTAAATGACGGCGTTGTTAAAAAAGACTTTTTAGAAACGGGTCTTGCACTTACTGTTGTTAAGCCATTTTTAAAAGAGCTGGGGGATGATTTGGATGCACGCCTAGAAAAAGAAAAGCGTTATGAGCCCTACGTTCATCCAACGGCATCTTTTTTAACATCAGAGGCTGTATGGAATTATTTAGCGCCACAAATTAATAAGAATATGCAGATCATTCAAACTTCTGAGGCTATTTTAACGGAAGATACATTTAATGCTCAGGTGCAACTTTACTTAGAAGAGAAGAAATTTCCATCGCAATATTTGAGACAGGTTTTGCGTTATCAAGAGACAGAATATAGTTGGATACAGCAAGATCCTTCTCTTGCAAGTCGAGATTTGAATCTATTTGGGCATCGCACTCTTGAGGAGTGGTTTGGGCCCAGATTTTTGGAGCTTACTTCTCAGGTAGTGATGAATTTAGCCGCTATTGCAGAAAGTCAAGGATTAGTTGTGACTGACTCTGACGCACTTGCGGATCTGTTTTATAATAATGAAATTAGTTTTAGACAATTGCAAAAGGCTCAAAGTGTTCATTTGGGCGTAAGAAATCCCCATGAATACTTTCAAGAGCAGTTAAGAATTCTTGGTATGGACCAAAAAGCGGCTGTAGATATTTGGAAGCAGGTGATGTTATTTCGTTTACTTGCAAACCGAGGATCTTCTGCAGTATTTGTAGACCCCCTTGTTTATGAGCAGTTTGATGAATATGCAGGAAAATCTGTAGACTTATCTCTCTATGCTATGGAGGAGCCATTGCGTTTTAGTAAGGCAAGAGATCTGCAAAAATTGGATACATATTTTTTGGGCATAACGGGTAAAGAGGCTAAGATGGATGTACCTCTTAAGTTTATGGATGTAAATGAGATTAAGAAAAGTGCTTCGGAGCTTGTTCAGAAAAATTATGTTTTGAGTGTTAAAAAAGTAAGTCTTAAGGATCTACAAGTAAAAGTTACCTTAAAACAGGCAATAAATTATGAGCTTGAAGATAAAAATTGGCCTGAGTTGATCACACGTTTTGCAGAGCTTGGAACTAATGTAAATGCTACAAGAGAAGAGCGTTTTGATGCTTTAGAAAGATTAGGTCTAAAAAAGCGAGCTTTGGTGGATGAGTATGCAAAGCTTTCTATTATCAAGATGCATCCTGAGTGGGTAGATGATGCTTTAGAGAATGCGGAATCAGAAGATGTGAAAATTGCAATCAAAGAAAAGGGGGCTACTCTTCCATTTGAGGGTATAGAGGATATAAAGGCATTTCAGGTCCACTTGGATAAGGCAGTTTTGTCTGGCTCAGGTGAAGCAAATGTGGTGCTTATGCGCTTTAGCCAAGATGAAGAGCATTATTATAGTTTTACAGTATTGAAAAGAGATTCTACTGCAAGCGTTATGACTTTTGAAGAGGCAAATAATAATAAAACATTAGATAAGTTGCTTGATGCACGTCTAGAAAAGGCTTATTTGGCTCTTCAAAATAAAGATACTTCTGCTTTTAAAGACCCTTCTGGAAAATTAAAAAAGTTTGCTGAGGTTAAGGATGCAGTTGCAGATGTTGTATTCGCATCCCTTTATGATCAATTGATTGAGTATGCAAAGAGTCATGGTTATCCGTGGCATGAAGCTACTGGTATTTCAAGAGGTGACTTTGCGGCACAGATGCGCTTTTTGGATTATATAAAGGGTATAAAAACTGAAGTCATAGCAGGGAATAATGACAGGGTCGCAGAGAAAGATTTGAGTACCCTTGTATCGGCATTTGAAGCAGGAGTAGATGGATCTACATTGCAAGAGCAATTTAAAGTTCAGAAAAATTCACTTACGGTTAGTAGAAGTAGCGAAGGACACTTTGATGCAGAAGCTTTTTTGAAGATTGAAAAAGGTGCATATTCAGATGTGCTTTTCTTGCCAAAAGAGGGCTCTTTTTTTGTGTCAGTGGTAGATATTAACAATCAAGAAAAAGATGTTGTTTCTTTGATGAAAAAAGGACAGAAATTATTGCAAGATGAGTCTTCAATTGCTTATATGCAAGATTGTTTGAACATAATGCTCAATAAGCAGGCAATTAAGTTGATTCCTTTATCATCGTTGAATGCAGAGGGACTAGTTGCCACTGTAGAATAAATATGAGTTCATTACATGAATTTTCTGGGCTAGTTCCCATTCACTTCTTTGCGCTCTCTTGCAGCATACATTATATGCAGAGTGAGAGTGCAAAGAAAGGTGTTTTTACAAAAAAATATATGTTACCATCTGCCTCTCTGATCTGTTCAGAAGAGACTTTGGCAGATGTCTTTGTTTCTTGGAATGAGGAAGGGCTTTTTTTTCTTACAACCTTGTTAAAGAAACATAGTATAAAGACAATAGAGCTATTTATTGACACAAGAGATGTCAAAACATCTGGTTATAACACACGTTTTTGCCACCATTTTTTGTATGATTTTACAGAAAAGGAACCTGTAGCAAGAGAAGTTACTCACTTTAGGGGGGCAGACAAACATACTCTTATTGAAGAGGGTTTTTTGTTTGTAAAAAAACTTTCCTCTAATGATATCCATATCATTGTTTCAAAAGATGTGCTCTTTGGTTACGAGCCTATGCAATTTGATCGTATTGGTTTTTCCTATCGAATTTCTTTTGAAACAGGAGCGTATCAACATTTTGCAGCGTCTAGTACTGATTATAAAATTGAAGAAGAACCCTCTCTTTGGGCTAGCTGTAAGTTAAAAAAATAAACCTCGTCATGATAAGCCTGTTTTGGAATAAAAATCTGAGTTGTAGGTTTATTGCTCGATCTTGGGGATCTTCTGGTAACTTTTCAATCTTTTTTACTCGTTTATAGTTTTTTGAATAGGAACTTTGGAAAAATGATTGAAAATTTATCAAGAATCCCCTCTAATCTTGAGTAATTTAAACTCAAAACTCAGGTTAAAAAGAAATGAAGTTTACAGAAACACATGAGTGGATACGGCTAGAGGGCGATATAGGTGTTATTGGTATTACAGATCATGCCCAGCATGAACTTGGAGACATTGTATATGTAGAGCTTCCAACTATTGGTAAAAAGGTTGCAAAAGAGGCAGAGATTGCCGTTTTAGAATCTACTAAAGCAGCAGCTGATATATATGCGCCGGTCTCTGGTGAGATTATTGAAGTAAACCCTATTCTTGAAGACTATCCCGAGCTTATAAATGACTCTCCAGAGTCCCTTGGATGGATTTACAAAGTAAAGCTTTCTGATATTAAAGAATATGATCTTTTACTTGATGCTGATGGATATAAGGCGATGTTGCATGGAAGACTCTGATCCCACTGTAGATTTTCCGAGGAAAAATTCATAGTAGAAAAATAAATTTCCCTCATTTCTTCCCCAGGAAAAGCCTTCTTGGACTTCAAAAAACGAATTTTTACCTCAATAGAAAAAATTAATAACCTGAGTTTTGAGTTTAAATTACTCAAGATTAGAGGGGATTCTTGATAAATTTTCAATCATTTTTCCAAAGTTCCTATTCAAAAAACTATAAACGAGCAAAAAAGATTGAAAAGTTACCAGAAGATCCCCAAGATCGAGCAATAAACCTACATCTCAGATTTTTATTCCAAAGCAGGCTCATCACAACTTCGCGTTATCAAAAATCAATTCTTGAATTTGTTTGTGTATACTCTAATTAAATGCAAGTTAGAGAAGTTGCATTTAATAGGTGAGTAAATTTTTTTGCATTAAATTAAAATATTTGCTATACTATTTATAGTAATTATTTTGGTGGTTTAATGAATATATCTATTTTTGATCCTTCTTTTATCTGGGATACAAGGGATTCAATTGTGCAAGTTACAACGCTTGCAATTCCTTTAGCTATTGAAGGGATTCGCTCAGCTGTAAAGATTTATCATAATCCAGCTTGTGTAAAAGATAACTTGTTAAGGGCTAAGCTGAATTTTACAGAGGCTTTTACTAAGTGTTCAAATGAAGGCCAGCAAGAATATAAAAGCAGATTAATTAAAAACATTACTCGCATAGCATTTGGGGCCCTGCTTATTGCTGGAGGTGCGAGTGCAGCTTATTTCCTTGTTCCCTCAGCTTTTTCTATTGCAGCTGCAGTCATTGCGATCCAGGTCCTTGGTAAGATCTGGAAAGGGCTTGACCAGATCCCTCAATTGCTAAGAAATGTTGTAGGCTACCTTAAAGATGCTTTTCATCAAAGAAAAGATGAATCTATTGAATTATTTCAAGAACGCAAGTTCAAGGCCATTAAAAATATTGTAAAGTGCTCCCTTATTTTTGCAGCCTGTATAGCTACAATTTCTGGAGTAGGCTACATTGGGCATCTTTTAGCAAATGCAAAAGATGTGTGGCAAATAACTCAAACGCTTCCCTTTCAGACACCTCTTGTTGTTTTTCTTGAGTATGCTGCCTTAGGCATAGCACATACCGCTTTAGCTGTCCGTGCTTGGAAAAAAGGTGATCGCTCAACCGCTCTATTTCATGCTATATCAGCAGTTGCTGCAGTTGCCTTTCCTATCAACTACATTATAGAAGGAAAAGAAATCAGGCTTCACCACTCTTTTATTGGACTTGCTCTTCAGTTGTGTCCTTGGCGTGCTGTTCAGTGTTTGGGTAGTGTGATTACTTTTGATTCTTTTCTCAATAGTTACTTAGGAGCACAAGGAATAGTAAGGGGAGAAGTAATCGAGACTTTTTATGGTCCTATTGTTCGTCAATATGATTATCAAAATGCTCTTTTGGCTCATCTTCCCTTCGCAGTAACAGCGTTATCGTCACTTTGCCTTGTAGAGAAAGGTATAGATTATTGCACTCAAGATGGGTCAAATCGATAGTTGTTTCAATCAAAAGATTTTGATATACTCGAGAGCAGTTCAGTAGTTTTTATTTTTTAGGTCCATGTTTTCCAAAAAACTATCCAATTTTTTTCTGACGGGTATTGCCATTGTTGGAATTTTCTTTTTCTTTGGTTTTGTTGTTTTACCAAGGGCTGTAGAGTGGCGCTTGCACCATTATTTTCAAGAAAAATTTGGATCAACACTTTCTTATGATGATGTGAAATGGAAAAGCGGTAGCTTTGAGTTTTCTAATCTAAAAGTAAAAAGTAGAGAAAATACGCCTATAAAGTTTCTTTTTACTGTAAATCAGCTTTCTGTGAAGTATTATTTCTCTCTTTTAGAGAGAAATATAGGTTTGGATATTGAGTTTGATGATCCTAAAATTTCTTTGACAAGAGAGACTTCTCGGGTTTTTCCTTGGCAATATTTTCAGGAAAAAATAAAAAAAGAGGAATCTGATGCTCCCCTATTTTTTTCTTTGGAAAAAAGCCATAAGAGTCGTTTTTTTTACACAGATATTCACTGTAAAGTAACAAATGGAACGATAGATTTTATAAATCCTGATCATACTTTGCTATTGTCTGAAAAGGTAAGTGGAGAGGGACATTTTGGAAGTAATAAAAATGTAGCTCAGATGTGGCAATTTTCGTATGGAACAAGTGAAGAGCGATTGCCTTCTTTATTTTTTACGTGGGATGAGTCTGTTGCACATTTCAGCTTACACGAGTTAGATTGTGAAAAGCTTTCGAAGTCTTTTGAGTTTTTATATGGTCCGTCTTTGAATGTTTGGACCTTAAAGCAGGGAAAAGCAACAGGAAAGTTAAATCTTTCTTTAACGGATTTGCCTTTTTTAGAGGGAAATGTCTTGTTGCATGATACAATCATCGAGCATCCTTCTTCTAGCATAGGTGCAGAGCTGCAAGAAATGGATATTGTATGCTCGCAACACATCTTTGATGAGCCTTTTGAAACTCTCTCTTATGTGGATAAACTGCTTCTTGGAACAAATGCAAAAGCCGTTCTTTCAAAGGGAGCCTCTTTTTATCGTTTTAAAGAGGGGCTTCCTTATTGGATGCTTAGAAATATTTCTGGGGGCGTTTTTCTTAATTCAGATGGTACTCCTGGTTTTCAAATGGGATTCAATGGGCAGTTTTTCTTTAATAAAGACCAAGTTGCCAAGGTGCTTCTCACTGGAAAATTGCCTCTTATTCCAGGAAAAACAAGAGAAGAGAGTATTCATTTTTCTCTTGATATTAGTAACACAGACTCAGTAGATGTAGGGGCTAAACTATATGTTCTTGAAGCAGACAATAAGAATAAAGAGATTGATTTAATCATAGATAATATAGGGCCAAGAGAGTATGAAACGGTTCGTAATCTATGGCCAGAGTGGTCTTTTGTTTGGGAAGAATTAGAGTTCACAAAGGGATCTGTATCCTGTGAGGCTAAAGCACTCCTTTTACCGAACGAAACATTATCAAAAATTACCATTGAAAATATTAATGCAAAAGAGCTTTGGTTTGCATCTAAAGGACTAAATATTGATGGATATGTTTCTTCTTTATCTGGGAGCATGGATTTTGTATTAAGTCGAAATGAAAGGTATTTAAGGCCAAAAAATGGCTCTCTACACCTAAATGGTGGTGATTTTCACTGGGAAAAGAGGGGTTTAAACCAAGAAAATCAAGATAGTTTAGAAAGATTTACGGATGTTGCGTGTTCGCTCACATTAAAAGAGGGTATACTCCAAGATGCTCATTTTAAGGGCAATCTTGGAGGGATGCAATCAGAGTTTCAGTTTTATGGACTTAGTGCACCTACTGTTGCAAGAATGCAAGTGGATGGACGAGTTGAAAAAATTTTATCATTTTTACCCTTTCCTAGCCTTGCAGAGCTACAAAAGGCTGCAAGCGGTGATTATCTTACTTGGAAGGGAGAGCTTAAAAATCATGAAGATGGTCTTAAACTATCGGGCGATTTTCTTTTAAAAGACGCTGTTAATGCGATTTCCGTCATTAATTTAGATGTTAATTTAGAGCGTATCCCTGCAAACACTTTTGTTGCCTCCACAAATATTTGGAAACGTTGGGGTATCTCCTTGATGGAAAGACAGGAAAAAACCTCTTCTCTTCCATTCCAAAGACCAGGTTCTTTGCATGTGTTAAAAGTGGATTGGTTGCAAGATAGACTTGGGGCATGGGGTGTTATTTTAAAACAGGGAAGTATACGTAGCGATCATTTTGCATTTAAAAAATATTTAACACCATTTGTCTTTTCAAAAGAGAATAGCTTTATAGATGGTATTGCAAGCTTTCAAGGAGATTTTAATGATCAGTCATTGCTAATGCATTTTCAGATTAAAGATTTAGTCATCGAAGATACAGATTTTAGGGTTTCAATACCACAAATGGGGTCTTTAAATTCTAAGGAAGTATCTGAGAGTGATCCTTCGGGATTTTTTTATTATAGCTTTTCAGATGACTCTAGCTACTTTTTTTCTCCTCTAGCAAGGGGCATGTATCAAGAAAAGAAAAGTGGCTTAATCTTTACAGATCTATATGCGCAGATGAGCTTTTCAAAACGACATATGCAGATAAGTGATATGAGGGGAAGGGTTGAAAATGTCGACTTTGAGACCTCTATCGATTTAGACTTTAATTCAACAGAGTATCTAAATGTACATTTACGCACAAAACATATTACAGGGGATGTGCCTTCGGTACAAAAGTTTTGCTCTCATTTCAAAGATTTGCCCCTTTGGAGGCTTCCTGTTAAGGGAATGCTCACAAGTGGCGCTTCAGGCGTGGTTTTCAATGCCATGGTTCCCTACGACCAGAGGAAGTCAGAAATTTTTTGGAGTGTTTCTGGAAGGCTTCAAGAGGGTAATTTCTCTCTTCCCTCTTTTGCTTCTACGATAGAAAAAACAGATTTAGAATTCTCTTATGCATCGGATTCAAAGGTTTTGAGTGTTGTAAATGGTGTTGGAGAAATTAAGGCTCAAACGGATCATTATGTTTTTTTCTTACCTAAGTGTGAAATTGATTTTAAACAGGAATATAAAGCATTTTTTGATTTAAAAGTGGACTCTAGCAGTAGTAACCAAGAGTTTCTACGTCTTTTGGGTGAAGTTAAACCTGTTTCTGATACTCCAAATGGGTTTATGCAGGTGGTGCTTGATGAAAGTAGCTCTCATATAGGAGGGTTTTATCCTCATTTGAAAACACTTGTACTGCAAGATTTTTCTAGGGTAAAAGAGCTAAGAGCAAGCCCTAAGTTATATTTGAATACTGCTCTAGAGGATTTAAGGAGATTATCTTTAGCAAATATTTTTCCTTTTTCAGCCACACAGATGGATAATTGGTCGCTTTCACAGCTTTCAGGAGAGATTCAAGGCGATTTTTTTGTCGATGACAATGCGTTTTCATGTATGTTTGAAGGCTCTTCTGTAGAATACAACAAAAAGCTAATAGAAAAGTGTTCTTTTAAAGCATTAGGAACAAGAAGTAATTGGAATATTGAGAAGCTGGATATAGGATCGTTTTCATTGAATGCTCAGATGAAACGTGAGCCTGGAAAAATCATCATTGAAGAGGTTCAAGCAAAAGATACGGGCATATCACTTCTTGCTGCAGGTGCATTTTCAACAGATACCAAAGCTTTTTCCTTAGATGTTAATCATCTTGAAATTTCTCTTGAGCATTTAAAGGTCACAAAAAACTGGAAGGTGCTTGCAAATCTTTGGAAACCTGAGGGGAAAATACTATTTAAGGGTAATATTAACGTAGATTTTAGCAAAGGGATTGTAGTGGCCCCCTTTTCAGTTATTGGAAAAGCTGCAATTGAGGGAATAAAAATTAGAGATAGTTTTATTCAGAATCAAGCAGATATTCCTGTTTCATTTTCTTCAGTAGATGGTTTGAAAGTGGAAGGGTTGGAGATTAATATACGTCAATTGGATCAATTTCAATATAAAGCGTCATTTAACTTAAATAAGATGCACTATAATTTTGAGGAGGAGACTCTTCGTTTGCATGGTCTTGGCTTTTCGCTTTCTGGTACTTATTTAAGAGAGTTAGGTCTTCTTGGTCGTGACTTTTTCCCTGATTTATTTGATGACCAAGTTCTTGTTTTTTTACGAGACATTAAAAGAGAAGGTGGACTGCAAGGATATTTGAACATAGACATTTCACAGTCACAAGTACTTGTAGGGCTTCAGTTAAAAGATGGGGTCTATACTTTTTTTGGAAAGGAATATGACTTAAAAAATGTGATCGTTCGCCTTGCACCCTCGGTAATCAGTATTCAAGCCGATTATCAGATGGAAGATGTTCCACTTCGCATTTTGCTTCAAACAGAGAGAAGTGATACAAGCAAGGGTGTTGCTATCATTAGCGAAATAAAAGATCCCTCTCCTAATCCTATGAAAGTATTTTGGCGCTGGGATTCTACTTTAGGACTTATTATACAAAGGGTAGAAGGCGTACTTGCAGGGCTTTTGGTCAATTTGCAAGAAAAACAAGATTCTCCTCAGGTTCTAGCCTTATTTGGGCAAATTAAATTGCAGAATGTAGGAAAGCTTGGTTCTATGCTTTCAAAAGAATTAAGATCCTCTATAAGTGATTGGCGCATTGGAAATGGCTATGCGTTTACAGGTCAATTTGTATTCCCAAGGGAAAATTGGCATGGGTTTAGCATGCAAGGAGTTTTGGATGGAAAGGATTTTCAGTTTTATGGCTTAGAGTTTGACTTGTTAAAAGCCAATTTCTTGTATAGTAATAAGGAGTTGAGGATTAGTCAATTAAGTATTCTTGATCAGGGCGGTAAATGCACAATCCCCTTGATTTCACTTAAACAAGATAATCAAGAAAATTGGCATCTTCTAATGCCTTCTCTAAGAATACAGGAATTTAAACCACACGCTTTTTCTAAGGACAAGCAGAAGACTAAGCCCATTAAAAATTTGGTCATCCATGAAGCAGAGTTAAAAGATCTAAGCGGAGTACTTGGTAATTTGCAATCGTTTAGAGGAAGTGGCTACTTTCGTTTCGAGAAAATTGTGAAAAATACGTTGAGTAATGTGCTGCTTGCAATTCCATCAGAGATTTTGGGTAGCATTGGGCTTAATACAAGTAATATGGTGCCAGCAACTGGTACTGTGCAATTTGTCATTAAGGATAAGCGTATTTATATTACAAACTTGCTAGATGTCTATAGTGAGGGGAAAAAGTCCCGTTTTTATTTGCCCCAAGGCCCTGTGCAATCCTACGTTGATTTTGATGGCAATATGAATATTTATATCCGTATTAAACAATACAATTTGCTTTTGAAATTAACAGAATCTTTACGTTTTCATATAACCGGTAAATGGGATAGTCCTAAGTTTAGTGCAGAGAAAAGCTCTACTCCCATACATAAATAACGTCAGCTCGATTACATTATGTTTATTGTTAGAGGTCTTTGGATTTGTGCACTTCATGGTCTACCCATTCGGTAGATGCGTATGCTCTGTCTTTAGATTGTTCTTTTCCAGGGTTTTTTGTAATTCTGAGAGGGTTTTGATCAGGGGTTCAAGAGTTTGTTGCTGCTGCTCTAGTAATGTTTGTATAGACGCAAGTTGATTTGCAATCTGAGAGGTTTCACGCCCTACTCGAACAAGTCGCAGGTCAAGGTTTGCAGAGATGAGCGAAAGTTCTCTGGAAATACCATCTATTTTTTGGTCTGTTGTCTCGGCAACCGCTTCTACAGCATGCAAATTAAAAGATAGGCAAGAAAAACAAAGAATAGTTAGTAATAATAAAAAAAGCTTATTTTTTGTGTGATAATTGTAATTCATATTAACCTTTTTTATTGGAGCCATAATAATACCTTGTTTGTGTGTAAACGCATACAGCTTAAATATTAAATTATATTTTTATTTTTTCAAGTTCTTTTTTCGGGCACGCTTCATTTTAGAGATTGGTTTTGCAGAGGGTAAGGCCATAAAGTTCCTTAGGATTGCTCCCAAGAAGTGCATTAGCTGATGCATTAAGAGTTGTTCTTGTGGTCATTACATCATCTATGAGTAACACAATTTTATCTTCAACGGAGCCATGTTTTTTAAGTTTTATGGATTGATGGGCGTTGTTTTTTCGCTGTTCTAAATTGAGCGCTGCTTGAGGCAAGTCTTTCATGCTTTTACGTAAAAGTTCTTTACAGGGAACATGGATCTGTTTAGAGAGCATTTTTGCAAGCAAAAAGCTGTGGTTGTAGCCACGCTCAAGGTACCTGTTAAAGGGTTGTGGTACAGGAACAATGATGTCAGGGAGGGGCCAGTTTAAATTTAAAAATTGTAAAGTCATGAAGCTTCCAAAGCTAGCTGCAAGCCTGAATACACCCTCGTATTTGAATTTTTTAATGAGAAAGCCTGCAGGTCCCTCATAATCAAAAACAGCTGCAAGAGCTGTAAAGTAAGAGGGCGTTATTTTGCAGACAGGGCAAATAGGTAATTCTTTTATTGAAAAGCAAGTAGTGCAATATTCTTTAGTGTTGAGAAATGTAAGATTTTTTTGGCATGCTTGGCATAGGTGTAGGGATGGATCATTAAAATTTTTTAAGCAAGCAGCACAGAACTTTGGATAGATTACACTTAAAAAGCTATCTAAAATCTGTGTAAGCATGAAAAACTTAAAGTTTACATAAAAATGAAGCTGATGAGTGTTGCAATAAATACGATGAGAACAGGAATTTTTACTGGCTTAAAGTCCCACAATTTGTAACAGAGATTAAGTGCTGTTAATGTAATTAATGAGGGATAACAAATCTGAAGAATGGGAACTAAAAAGTTAGAAATACCCTCAAATCGCAGTGTTGAAATAAGAAAGGCTACGAGTAGTGTAAGTAAAAGACATATGGGATAACTTACTTTATTTTGAAAAAAGTAGCGGCGGATAAATTGTGTAAAAACAATAGCAAGTGCAATTTCTGTTGTAAGGCATGTAAAGAAGACGGCAATGGCAACAATTGCAGATGTGGATCCTCCAAGAATATGATAAGCAATCGTTGCAAGGAATTGGTCTTGAGATACTTCTCGAAGTAAGCTGGAGTAGCTTGCAGATACCAGAGCAAATCCTACATAGATGATTGCTAAAAGACCTCCACCAAGTAAAATTGCTTTTACTAGGAGGGGAAGTGCTTTTTTAACATGTATATGGCTTTCTGGATCTTGCTTTCTTTTTAATGATAGAAGAACAATGGAAGAGAAAAAGAAACAGGCGATTAAGTCCATTGTATTATATCCAGTGATTAGGCCGTATAAGAAAAGAGAGCTAGGAGAGTGAGGGCTTATTCCTGGTGTTTCTCCTTGATAGAGGCCTTTTACGATAATAGTACTGAGAGATAAGAGGAGCAAGGGCGTAAGAACAAGTCCTATAAGCTTGATTGTATTTTGACTTTTTAGTGTAAAGAGAAAGATTAAAATACAGGATATTAAGCTAAAAGTAATAATGGATAAGTTAGGTAGTATTAAACTGGTGGTAGCATAAGAAGTTGTAATACAGCGAGGAAGCGCACCTACTGGCCCCATGATAAGCAGTATAAAGAAGGCCAAAAGAAATCCGATTTTGGGACCCAGACGTGCAAAAAATTCTGTATAATTTCCCTCATAAAGCATCATTGTAAAAAGGCCCCCAAAGGGCACAATAATAGAAGTAATTAGAAGGCCACTGACCGCAAAAAGATGACCATCCTGGGCGTAGGATCCAAGGGATAAGGGGAAAATAATATTGCCGGCACCAAAGAACATTGAGAATATGGCGAACCCAATGATCCAAATAGAAGGTTTTTTGCGGGTTAGTTGCATAACAAACACCTAAGTTTAAGAAAAAGTGCTTGATTTTAACTTTTTATTAAGAATTTTAGCAATAGACTTCTTGCGTAATTACATTTGCTTGTTAAAATTGTCTTTTTTGACATCTTTATCGTTAAATTTTTCAACCATATGTTCACATATGCTTGAAAAATTTATCAATAAATCTACTCAAAAAATTTCAATTTTTCTAAGCAAAGCTAATTATGCAAGAAGTCTA
>JARLHF010000054.1 GCA_031292375.1 Chlamydiales bacterium | reverse complement strand
AGAAAAATTGAAATTTTTTGAGTAGATTTATTGATAAATTTTTCAAGCATATGTGAACATATGGTTGAAAAATTTAACGATAAAGATGTCAAAA
The DNA here is from genome assembly GCA_031292375.1 of Chlamydiales bacterium. Classification (NCBI taxonomy): domain Bacteria; kingdom Pseudomonadati; phylum Chlamydiota; class Chlamydiia; order Chlamydiales; species Chlamydiales bacterium. Next base: position 26,007 of record JARLHF010000054.1, on the reverse strand, counting down.
AAGACAATTTTAACAAGCAAATGTAATTACGCAAGAAGTCTATTACTTAATCTTTATTTAATCTTTAAATTTTTAATGGATTATAGTTGTTATTTAATTAAGGAGATAGCTATGCATGTTAGTGAGCATTTAGGGGGCCTTTATCACTCATCAGAGCTCAGAGGAGAGTGTTTGTGCTCCCCTCTAAAGAGATTTCGTGGTTTTGTTATAGAACAGCTTCATGAAGCAAGATGTAATACATCAATAGGCAACTTAATGTTAGCGGTTGCTGCTGTTGTAAGTAGTTTGTTCGTTTATCCCATCTTGATTCCTCTTGCAGGTCTTGGCGTATTTATTAAATTGGCTCATTTGCCAGAAGTTATACTAGTGAAGGGGAGATATAAATTTAAAATGGATGAGTTTAATGTAGTTGTAGGTAAGTATCCTAATTCTAAAAACATATTTTCCGTAGTTGCAAAACGCTCTCTTCTAAAAGATGAAAAAACTTGTTAAACGAATTATTATTTATTTTTCATGCTCTTTTGACGATTACGTTTATTTTGGGAGCCCTTCGAGTGAGCAAGGAGTTTCTTCTTGCAACAACGGTAGTTTCCTGGATATTTGCTAATCTATTCGTGCTTAAGCAGATAGAGCTATTTGGCTTGAGCGTAACAGCAAGTGATGCTTTTTCTGTAGGTGGCTCTATTGGCATTGCACTGCTCAATGAATTTTATGGAAAAAAGTTTGCAAAAAGAGCTGTTTTTTTAGGTTTTTATCTCCTAGTTATTTTTGCAATCATGTCATGGATACAGCTTGCTTATCAGCCAAGCTCCAGTGATACGATGCATGTGCATTATGCAAATATTTTGGGTACAATGCCAAGGCTTGTGCTTGCATCCCTTGTTGCCTATTTGGTATCCTCTTTGATGAATGTTGCATTTTCTGCATTTTTACAGAAAATAGCAAATGGTAGATATGTACTTATTAGGACTGTTTTGGTTGTAGGTGTCGTACAGCTGCTAGATACTTTGCTATTTACCTATCTTGGTCTTTATGGGATTTTACTTTCGCTCTCTTCTATTGTCTTGTTTAGTTTTATTATTAAGTGCTTTTCGCTTATCATAAGTGCCCCTTTGGTTGGTTATTTTTTATTGAAAAAGAAGAAGAGAGAAGAAAAATTACATGAGCACATTTCGTTTTGAAGTGATTTATCAGTCGAAGAAGTCAAGGGCTAGGGTTGGAAAGATCCATACTCCACATGGAGTGATTGATACCCCAAATTTTGTAGCCGTTGGAACAAATGGTACATTGAAGGCGCTGGATAACGATGCTGTGAGTGCTGTAGAGCTGCAGCTCATGTTTTGTAATACATATCATCTTCTTTTGCAGCCAGGCCTTGAAGTGGTTAAAAAGGCAGGTGGCTTGCATGCTTTTATCAATAGAAAAGGCCCTATCATTACGGACTCAGGAGGCTTTCAAGTCTTTAGTTTGGCTTATGGGTCCGTTGCAAGTGAGTTAAAGAGTAAGGGTACAAAAAAAAGCGAAGGAAGCGTTATCAAGATCTCTGAAGAGGGGGTGCTTTTTCGCTCCTATCGAGATGGTGCTAAGATCATGCTTACTCCAGAATCTTCTATACAAGCGCAAAAAATATTTGGGGCAGACATTATCATTCCACTAGATGAATTGCCTCCCTATCACATAGCTTCTGATGAATTAAAAAAGTCGCTTGCAAGAACACATCGCTGGGAAAAGCGCTCTTTAGAAGAACACTTAAAAGATAAAAAAAATCAGGCCCTCTATGCTGTTATACATGGTGGGGTGGATAAAATGCTTAGAAAAGAGAGCTGTGAATATTTGTCTAGCCTTCCCTTTGATGGTTTTGCAGTGGGGGGTAGTCTTGGAAAAGATCGAGATGAAATGGTAGACATGCTTCAGTTTTTAACACCTTTTTTACCAGAAGATAAACCTAATCACTTGCTTGGTATAGCAGATCTTCCCTCGCTGCAGAAATGTGTTCCGCTTGGATTTGATACATTTGATAGCTCTTATCCTACAAAGTCAGCTCGCCATGGTGTAGTCTTTACAAAAAATGGCCCTTTAAAGCTTACGCAAGGAAGTAATGTACATGCCTTTGATCCTATTGAAGAAGGATGCAATTGTCTTGCTTGCAGATGTTTTACAAGAGGTTATTTGCACCATCTATTTAAAGCTAAAGAGCAAACAGCAGGAAGTCTTGCATCTATCCATAATTTGCACTACATGGTGCGCCTCATGAAAAATTATCGAGAGGCTATTTTAAACGATAGTTTGTAAAATTCTTGCAATGATGAGCATTCCTTTTTCTAAGCGATCTATGCCAAAGTGTTCATTCGGTGCATGAATTTGGTCGTCTGCAAGCCCAAGACCTAAAAAGATCGGTTCTGCATGGCTTGCTTTTACAAGTGTTTCACTAACTCCAATTGAACCGCCTGCCATGATCATTTTACAAGGCGTTTCAAACACTTCACTATAAGCTGTGGTTGCAGCTTTAGCTATAGTTGAATGAGGGCTTGTTTTAATAGCAGGGCTTCCGTGGCATGTGTCGATATGTAAATGCATCTCTTTGGGTTTATGCTCATTTAAAAATTCTGTAACAAGAACTCCGATTTTGTCAGGATTTTGATTTGCAACTAGCCTGCACGTTATTTTGGCATGGGCCATTGCTGGAATAATTGTTTTGAGGCCAATTCCTGTGTAACCACCACAGATGCCATTTATTTCTAGGGTAGGTCTTATCCAGGCACGCTCTAGAGGTGTATAGTTGTCTTCTCCTCCCAATGCCTTGGCGTGGAAATTGTGCTCATATTCTGCTGCATCGAAAGAGAAGTCGATGAGACTTTTTTCCTCTTTTGTGGGTTCTAAAACGTCATCATAAAAACCTGGGACCATAACTCTTCCAGACGGAGAATGTAGTTTTGCAAGAAGATCCACAAGTGCATGGATGGGATTGACAACGATGCCTCCATGCTCGCCCGAGTGTAAATCGGAAGAAGATCCTTTTAGGTCCAAGAGCATGCCTAAAATACCCCTTGTTCCTAAAGTAATGGCAGGGGATTCTTTGCTCTTAATACCGACATCTACGATGAGTAGGTGATCTGCTTTTAATTCCTTTTCTTTGAAAGGGGCAAGCTTTTTAAGGCCTTCACTTCCAATCTCTTCATCTCCCTCGATGCATAGCTTTACATTGACAGGAAGAGAGCCTTCATTCTCTAAAATGGCTTTAAGAGCCAGAAGTACATAGAAGCATTGCCCTTTATTGTCTTGTGCACCCCTTGCAAAGACTTCATTATTTCGAATGGAGGGCTCGAAGGGAGGTGTTTCCCATTTTTCGATTGGATCAACTGGTTGCACGTCGTAGTGATTATAGATAAGAATGGTGGGCTTTTCAGGTCCTGCCTTCATCCATTTAGCAAAAAGTACAGGATGTGTATGTGTTTCCCATTTTTCTGTTTCAAAGCCTATTTTCTCTAAGTAGTCTTTTAGAAAATTAAGGCACTTACCCATTTCAGGAAGGTGACTTGCATCTTGGCTGATACTTTGAAAGCGTAAAAAAGAGAAAAAATCGGAAAGTATAGACTCTTGGTTTTTTTTGAAATAGTTACGTAAGAAGTTAAGATCTGTTTGCATAGCTTATACCGTGTATAGAGGTAATTTAGGAAAGTTTTCTTTTTCTAATAGGGGCATTTCTTTTTCTAGTAATGCTTTTCCTGCGAATGAGACGATGATCCCTTGATTTAAGTGAGGTAAGATATGTTCTTTAACAGCCCTTTGGATATCTTCTTTAGTGGCTTTTAAAAGAGTTGTTCTATATTTTTTGCGCTTATCAAAGGTTTTTCCAGCAAGAAGCCAAGAAAAAGCTACAGAGGCTCTGTGGCCAGGGGCTATGGGTCCATCTAAATCTTGTAAAAGACCTAATTGAGCATCCTCTATATCTCTTGCATCAAATGCACCTTTAGCAATGGATTCGGCGGATTCTTTGAATGCTTTTAGCGAAAGAGCGATGTGAGGGTCTCTATAGGAGTAAAAGCTTAGACAGCCAGTAAGTGTGTTGCTAGATGCACCTCCCCCATAAGCACCACCTTGTTCGCGAATTTTTTTATGTAACACTTTATTTTCAAAAAGCTGCGTTGCAATGTTCAGATAAGCTGCGTCTGGATGGGCGTAGGAAATGATAGGAAGGCTCATGCTATTGAAGGATACGGGAGCTGAGAGGATATGTGCCTGAGAATGTGCTTCTGGTATTGAATAATTATGGAAAAAAGGTACGTTTTGTTTTTTACATAGAGCAGCAAGACCAAAAAAATCATTCGTTTTTAGATAGTTATAGGAATCAAGATCTGCGCTGATAACAAGTTTTGCATCTTCTATTCCCATGAGCCTTTCTTGCAAGCTTTTTAAATGGTTGATGAGGGTGTTTGGATCTTTTTCAAATTCTTGAGCGATACTGCGAAGGGATTGTAAGTAGCTAAGACCATAGAGTGAATCAGTTATAAAATTGGGTATGGAAAAAGACCTGGTAGAAAGATGAAGAGCGTATTTAAGGGCATTACTTGTCAGGCTGCTCTCTAAGCTAGATAGATGTTGTTGCAATAGTTCTTTAAGACGAATTTTTTCGCCAAAGTTTGCAGATTCAATCATATCTTTGATGAGTAAAAATAGCTTGTCAGCCTTTCTTTTCAGTGCTTTGCCTTTAAATCCAAAAGTGGGTTTAAATAGATGAGAATCTTCGGCGTGTACATGTAGAGAAAAAAAGGCGTTGATCCCTCCAATATTATTCTGGATGTATTCTAAGTTTTGTTGATAGGTGCGGTCTTTACAACCTATTTCTGGAAGGAAGGTGCAAAATAGGCGCAAGTAAACAAGTTCATCAACTTCGATTGGGGGCGCTGTAAAGTGCAGATCCGCATAGACAATTTGGTTTGTAAAGCATTCGTGGTATAGAACGTCTAGTCCTTTATGCTTTTCTTTTATTAGGGTGAATTCTTTTGGATTCTCAGACACATCAGCAAGAGTTACTTTTGGTAGCACTTCGATGTCATTGTGCTCTTGCTCCTCTTGAAAGAGTTTGAGTTTTTTAGTTTGTTCTACAAGCTCTTTAGCACTATATTCGCTCATTTTTTTGCGAACTTCTTTCAATTCTTCTTGTTCTTGCATTAACTCCCTTTCAGAAAGTGCAAGATCTGGCTTCATGATGAGCTCTACTTGATGGGGGTTGTCTATGAAATATTTAGTGATGAGAGATGGTAGAAACTGTAAATCTTTTGTACTCTTTCTTAGCATATCAAAAAGAGAATGAATTTTTAAGCCCTCTTCAGCTTCTACGCCATGTTGTTTTAGAAGGGCAGAGCGCATGAATAGGGAGAGGCCAAAGGGGGAGTGTGTGCCTGTAATTTCACTTCTAGAAAATTCTAGTTGATGGATGGCAGATTCGATGAGTTCTTCTGAAATCCCATCTTTGATGATCTGTGCAAGAGCTTTTAAGATAAAAGGGCCTATTTTTTTTGCATTTTCTTCTGTGCACCCCTTACAGATAAATATGAAGGGCACTTCTGTCATGTCACTATCGATGTAGGAATCTGCTTGTTTACAAAGGTGGGACTTGAGAAGAGCTTGCTTTAAAGGACTTGCATCTGTTCCCATGAGCACAAGGTCTAGCACTTGAAGAGCTAGCCAGTCCCGCTGATTTTTGATGGAGCATGTCAAAAAGCCAATAGAGAGCATGACTTTTTCAGATAATTCTTTTTCATCACTTAAAGGATATACATCAGTATGAAATTGTGGAGTTTTAAATCTTAATTCTTGATTGAGGACAGGTAGAGGGTCTGCTTTTTTTACAGAGCTCAGTGTTTCTTTTAGTAAAAAATCTAAATGCTGTTGCAGGGGGATGTTTCCGTAGAAATAAAAAAGACACCTACTTGGATGATAGTAAGTCTTATAAAAATCCAAAAGCTCTTGGTAGGTAAGCTTTGCAATTTCTTCAGGATCACCTCCAGCATTATACCCGTAGGGTAGTGTTGGAAAGAGAAATTGCATCATTTTTTTCCATAATCGGGTGTCTGGAGATGCAAGACAGCCTTTCATTTCATTAAAAACGATGCCTTTGTGTATAAGGGGGCTTTGAATATTTTCTGGGTCAGTAAATTCTAGTCTGTGTCCTTCTTGTAAAAAGCTTAAATGCTTAAGATGAGGCTTAAATACAGCATCTAAGTACACTTCAAGCAAGTTATAAAAGTCTTTTTGTACTTGCGATGCTGCAGGATAGCATGTGAAATCGGGTCCTGTAAGTGCGTTCATATAGGTATGAAGGCTTCTTTTCGTCATAGAAAAAAAAGGGTCTTTTATAGGGAATTTTTCTGATCCGCAAAGGACTGTGTGTTCGACGATATGAGCAGATCCATTAGAACTTGAGGGAAGTGTTTTAAAAAGCAAAGAAAAGACATTTTCAGGATCTTTATTTTCCAAATGCATGATTTGTGCGCCCGTTGGAAGGTGGACAAGTTCTCTCAGTGTCGATTGTAATTCAGAAATAGGCAGAATTTTTGTTAACTCAAACTCTTTGTAAAGGTCTCCTGTTTGATTTAATTCTTGCATGTAATGAGGCTCCAGAAATGATAATTTGCGAATAGAAATGTATAGCAGCTTTGCAAAAAAATGAACATTCTTTTCAATTCAATCTAAAAAATTAAATTGAAAAAAATGCCTGTAAGCATGAGAATAGCAGCTTCTTAAACTTAAATCAGGCTGTTATGAATACAAGTTGTTCCAATTCTGTAGATATCCGTAAGGAGGTTGTTAGCGCAATAAACGTGATTGTTGGAGTAGAATGTCACATAAGAACAGGTGGTTTGCGGCAGTGTTGCATTATAGGTGATAAAGTTGAAAGATTGGGTGTACTTTCAAGCCTTTTTCTCAGAGCTAAAAACCTCGTGAGCTTTTCTAAATTAAGCTATGATGGAGTTCTCTCTAGGTATTTTGTTACACTTAGAGATAATTTGGATGAAGTGATCAAACTCATTGAAGAGGGGGGGTTAGAGCCTGACCTTATAGAGAGTATTAAGCAAGCTGCAGCAAGACTTTTAATAGTGGGAGAAAATAAAGAAGAAGTTAAATGTGAGCTTCCTAGCATGGTTTTAGACGATGTAACAGTCATGATGACATTAAAACAGCGGGCTCGGGATATTGAGCAGGAATGTTTAAAATTGGAAATTGAGAAGCTAAATGCTGGGACATTTGAACTTACCGCAGAAGGCGCAGTAGGCACTAGAGCAATGGATGCATATAGGCAAATTACTCGAGGCAGTAGCACAGAGCCTATGTCTCAAGCAGCGCTTATTGATCAGTTTGCTAGGGATGTTGATAGAATTATTTGGTGTTTTGAAGATGAGTTTGAGATTTTGAGCATTTACCGGGGAAAAGATATTCTTGATGATCTTAAGAATAAAATTTCTAAAGGGTGTTCTAATTCTGAAGAGGCGAATGAAATAAAAGCTTTTTGTAATCAAACGATTGGCAATGCAATCATGATGGGTAATGGAGCTTTTTCAGAGGAAATTAAACAACATATTCCCTTTGTTAGGGTAGCTAAGATGCTCGATACTGAAGGTTTTCCTTTAGCATTACTTTTAATAAAAGAACTTACTATGACTTTTTCTCTCAATTTTGAAAAAATAAGTTTTCAAGTGCGTTGTGAGATGTTAGTTAATGAAAATAAACAACCTGCTGTTGTGGGTAATATAGAAGTTATTTGGGATAGGAAGGAAGATAGGCTTATTTTTCGTCCTATGTATGACGTAAAAGTACAAGAGAGTTGTTCTTATCAAGAGATGAAAATTTTGCACTCTGTTTTAATAGGGAATGCACCTAAGGCCTATACCTAGGGCAGCCTCCATAGGAAAGCTCAAAATTGGAAATCATCTTGTCGTAATGATTTTTTAAATTTTTCCGGGAATTTTTGCTGCGGGAATTCCTCAATTGTATATACACAAACAAGTTCAAGAATTGTTTTTTGACTGCGCCAAATCCCCGAGGCTCAACGATCATAATCAACTCAATATTAGCATATGGAGTTGATTATGATCGTTGAGCCGCTAAAGCTTTCGCGTTGTCAAAAACCAATTCTTGAACTTGTTTGTGTATAAATCACTTTTAATCAAAAGTATTCATAGATAGAATGAAAAAAATTAAGGTGTATAGTGTATTTAAGTTAGAATGAATTTTTTTTCTTTTTTGATGATCTTTTTTTGTTTCGGTGCTTTTTTGTTTGCAGATACAATTCCTGTGGATTTGTGTGCAGCTCTCAAGAGATTACACCATATTCCTACTAAAGACATACTGGTTATTAGAGTGCATGATCAAGCTTTATCTCATTACAGACAAGGTAAATTGGTTAAGTCTTATAAAGTTTCTACTGGAAAAAATGGTGTTGGAGAGGCTATGGGAAGTAATAAAACCCCTTTGGGTCTTCACTCTATAGCCTCCAAGTTTGGAAAAGATGCTCCTCCTTATACTATTTTTATTGTGCGTAAGAATACAAGAGAAGTTTGGAATCCACATAAAAAGTATGACAAAGATGATCTTGTGCTTACAAGAATATTTTATCTTGAAGGACTAGAAAAGGGCGTCAACCAGGGTAAAAATAAGCAAGGAGTTTCTGTAGATAGTTATTTAAGAAACATCTATATACATGGAACAAACCATGAAGAGGATCTTGGCGTGCCAAAGTCCAATGGGTGTGTACGCATGGCCACAAATGATATCATTGCCCTATTTGATGAAGTAGATGAAGGAAGCCTTGTTTGGATTTGTAAGGAGTAATTAAAACGATGTCAACTATTAATTCAGATCAATTGATCAATGATTTTGTGCGCTTAGATGAGTCTTACAATCATCTTTATCAATATAGAATGATAGATGGCAAGCTTAGCCGTATGAATATTCTTTTTAGGGCGGTTGCTTGGGTACTTAATGTAGTTGGTTTTCGCACCAATTTAATGGTATTTATGATGGCAGCATCTACAGCGCTGAGTTGTTTGAAAGAGCCTTCCTCTATGAGTGGTTTGCAAAGTAAGATTAAAGAAGCAGACACTACAAAGCTAAGCCATATGCAAGCGGTTTTTAAGAGGTGTATAAGTCACGAAGTAGATTTAAATACTTCAAATAACTTGCTAGATTACCTTACATTTAAAAGGCAAATAGAAATTTTAGATGAAGGTGTTATTGATCTTGCACCAGATGGCAAGGTATTTGATGTCCTTATGAGTTATAGCGGTGAAGAAAAAAGCGCCTTTATGAAAGAGGTGAAAAAATCGTTTGAAAAAGATTGGAATAGGCAATATTGGTATTTCGATGATGAAAAGGATGATAGGGATCAAGATCTTCCAGAAGAAAAAGTCAGGGGTTTATTAGCTGAGCGAGAAGAGTTAAAGGCAAAAGAAATTGAAGGTAAGACAGAAGAAATTAAAAAAAAATTGGATAGCATACCAAACCTAGACAATATTGAGGCTTTTTGTCAGCAAACAACGGGTTCCATCTTGATGGGTGCTCCTTTTATACGATTTGATCGCCCTGATATCCTTAAAAGAGTTCCTTGGAGCAGGGTAGTTAATGAATTTAATGGACATACAGTGCATCCCAGGTTTGGTGGGCCTATTGTTAGGGTATCTCATGATTTACAGAAGATGAGCTATTTTGGTACCGTCAATGTTTATATAGACTTTGAGCTTAAAATAAGCTTTAAAACATCTATTGAATGGGATGTTAAAGAAGATAAACTCCGCTTTAGGCCTATATATGATACAAAAGTGCTAGAAGGATGCACTAAAGATGAGGCGGAGGGTCTCTTATCTATTTTGTATCCACCATGAGCTTGTTTGTATAATATCGTAAGGGCTTTTATAAGCCCTTACGCAGTTTGGCAAGGTAAAGGACCTTACCATTTCAAATTCGAGGACGATTGGTATTCCGTAACACGGGTCTCGAAAAAGTTTTTCTCTTTCCCAAGGTCAATTGTCTCACTCATCCAGGGGAAAGGGTTTTTTGAGCCATACTGGGGCTTTAGACCAATACGCTCTAATCTTCTGTCAGCAATGTATTGTACATATTCTCTAAACATCGAAGCACTTAGGCCTAAGATACCTTTAGGAAGACAATCTTGAGCGTAAAGCGCTTCCAATTCAACTGCTTTTTTAACAATGGATATGATATGTGCTTGAAATGTAGAGGTCCAAAGACCGGGGTTTTCTTCTTTGATACCATTGATAAGGTCGATGCCAAAATTTAGGTGTACAGTTTCATCTCTTAGAATGTACTGAAATTGCTCTCCGATGCCTGTCATCTTATTTTGTCTTAAAAAAGAAAGCATCATCACAAAGCCACTATAAAAGAATATGCCTTCCATAATGATATAAAAGCCAATTAAGTTCTCTAGAAATTTTTGAGCGCCCTCAGGTGTCTCTGTAGAGAAATTTTCTTGCATTACATCAGCTGTAAGTTGCATCTCAAATTGATCTTTAGCGTGAATGGTGTTGATTTCATTATACATATTAAATACTTCACCCTCATTGAGAGCTAGAGATTCAACAATATAGTGAAAAGCATGTGTATGAATCGCTTCTTCAAAAGCTTGACGCAAAAGAAACTGGCGAGCTTCTGGGTTTGTGATGTGCTTGAAGATTGCTAGCACTAAGTTGTTGCCTACAAGGCTTTCTGCAGTACTAAAGAAGCCAAGCACACGCATGATGACTCTTCTTTCATCATCAGAGAGCACTTTAGATTTCCATAGTTCTATATCCTTTGCCATAGGAACTTCCGTTGGCATCCAGTGGTTAGCACATCCGTTAATATAATGTTCCCATGCCCATTTATATTTTAGGGGCATTAGTTGATTGACATCTACTTGGTTACAGTTGATTAAGCGCTTGTCCTTAACTTTGACGCGTTGGTCAGTAGCCTTGGGGTCTATTTCAGAAGCATTTGTGCTGCTTTTAATTCTTGATTCCTCAAGATCTAGTTCATCAAATGAGAGCATCGTTTAATTACCTTGTTTTTAAATTTTTGTTATTGACAACTTTCGCACGCTTCGCCAAGTGTACACGCTTGTGTTGTAGGCTTACTTTGCACATCACGTTCTACTGTGATGTTACTAGAGGCCGACTTGTTTTTCATCCAACGAGGTTGTAATCCACGTTTGTTGATATCTGTTGTAGATTTTTCAATTTGTGTAGCCCCAAGAGATCTTAAGTAATAATTTGTTTTTAGGCCTTTTTTCCAAGAATAGAGGTACATATTGTGTAGTTTTTTACCACTAGGCTCTGAGAGGTATAAGTTGAGGGATTGTCCCATATCAATCCACTTTTGTCTTCTACTTGCACACTCAATTAACCACTCAGGTTCAATCTCAAAGGCAGTTAAGTAGATGGATTTAATGCTTTCTGGGATGCGCTCAATTTCTAAGATCGATCCATCAAAGTACTTTAGGTCATCCAACATTTCCTCGTCCCAGAGGTTAATTTTTTTCAATGCATTAACAAGATAGATGCTAGGTATTGTAAATTCACCAGAGAGGTTAGACTTTACAAAAAGGTGTTTATACATAGGCTCAATTGACTGTGTAACCCCTGTAATATTAGAAATGGTTGCAGTTGGAGCAATTGCCATCGTGTTACTGTTGCGCATGCCATGCTTTTTGATATGTGCGCGCACAACATCCCAATCCATGGTAGAGCTTTTATCCATTTCTAAGGAAACACCGCGCTCTTGTTCAAGCAGGTCTATAGTGTCGATAGGGAGCAAGCCTCGATCCCACTTTGATCCAGTGTAGGAGGAATAAGTGCCGCGCTCTACTGCAAGTTCTGAGGATGCAAGGATTGCATAGTAAGAGATCATCTCCATGCTTTCATCGGCAAATTGTACCGCTTGATGACTTGCATAGCTAATGTTTTGGATGTAGAGAGCATCTTGAAAGCCCATGAGGCCAAGACCTATGGGGCGATGTCTAATATTTGCAGTCTTTGCTTCTTTTGTTGGGTAGAAGTTAATGTCAATGACATTATCGAGCATACGAACAGCTGTACGTATGGTTGATGCAAGAAGTTCCTTGTTGAGTCCGCTAGATGTGCAGTGAAAGGCTAAGTTGACAGAGCCCAAATTACATACGGCAGTTTCGTCTTTAGAGGTATTAAGAAGGATTTCAGTGCACAAGTTAGAACTGTGAACAACGCCTACATGATCTTGTGGGGATCTGATATTGGATGGGTCTTTAAAGGTAATCCAGGGATGTCCCGTTTCAAATAACATTCCAAGCATTTTTCTCCAGAGTTGGACTGCTTCTATACGTTTGAATAACTTAATTTTGCCCTCATCAACCATTTTTTCATATTCGATATAACGCTTTTCAAAAGCAGATCCGTAAAGGTCATGCAAGTCAGGGGCATCACTTGGGCTAAAAAGAGTCCAATGGGCGTTTTGAATTACACGCTTCATGAATAGGTCTGGAATCCAGTTGGCTGTATTCATATCGTGGGTGCGTCTTCTCTCATCACCTGTGTTTTTGCGCATCTCTAAAAAGTCTTCGATATCTAGGTGCCAAGTTTCAAGATAGGCGCACATAGCTCCTTTGCGCTTTCCTCCCTGGTTTACAGCTACTGCTGTGTCGTTTGCAACTTTCAAGAAAGGGATAACGCCTTGACTATGTCCATTAGTACCTTTAATGACGGCTCCTGTTGCTCTAACATTTGTCCAGTCATTACCGATGCCTCCTGCCCATTTTGAGAGTTGTGCATCATCTGCAACTACTTTGAAGATGTTTTCTAAATCATCCATGACAGTAGAGAGATAGCAAGAGCTAAGTTGAGAGTGTTTTGTTCCCGCGTTGAAGAGTGTAGGCGTGCTAGAAACAAACAGGAAAGAGGAAAGAATATTGTAGAATTCTATCGCTCGAGATGTTCGCTCTTTGCCCTCATTGATGCTTAATCCCATAGCAACACGCATCCAAAAGTATTGAGGCGTCTCTAGACGTTTTTGTTGATGATGGATGAAATAGCGATCGTAAAGGGTTTGAATTCCGAGGTATTCGAATTGCAAATCGCGCTCTAATTTCATGGCTTTGGCAAGCGCATCTAGATCAAATTCTAAAAGCACAGGAGATAGGCGCTCTACTTTTACTGCAAATTGAATATATTCTTTAAAATGCTTTTCATGTTTTTCTTTTAAGTTTTTGTCAGATGCTAAAACACCAATTGTTTCTCTATAAATTTCATCAAGTAAGAGCCTTGCTGCAACTTTTGAATAGGCAGGTTCCGTTTCGATTTTTGTTCTTGTTGCCATTGTTAAAGAGAGGTCCACTTCACTCTCTTTGATACCTTCATAAAATTGAGAGATCGTGCTTTCCAGGATTGCATCCGCAGAGACTAAGTTTTCAAGACCTTTACACGCATAGGCAATACGCATTTTGAGCATGATATCATTGAGCGTATAACTTGTTCCATTGGATGCAAGGACATGAAAGCTCTTGGTAGGTATTTCTTGCGCTTGTAGTTTTTCTTCTTCTGTTGTTGATGTGGACGCTTTTTGACGAAGAGCTCTTATCAAGATAAAGTGTTTTGCTACCTTGTAAAAACCTGTTGCCATAAGGTGTTTTTCAAGCTCATCTTGAATAAATTCGACGCTGACAACTTGGCCCAGCTTTGCAGCATTCATTGCACTTTCTACAGCTTTATTTGTGAGTTGGTTGACTGCATTGATGATCTGGTCGGGCATTCTACCATGGATGTTTAGAGCCTCTCGAAAGGCAAATTCAAGTGACTCAGAAATTTTTATGGGGTTAAAGCGAACATAGGAGACTCCATCACTTCTTAAAATTTTTAAATTACGTGGAGAATCATCACGTAGGGACTTGTGGTGATCTCTGTAGATGATATAGTCCCTTGCAACGTCGATATGATTTGTTTCTATGAGTTTTTGTTCAACGAGGTCTTGAATTCCCTCAACACTTAATGTAGCTCCTTGTTGTGATAATCTGAGTGCTTCTTCGACTACTAAATCAGCAACAGCTTGGATAGAGCGGTAAATATCGGAGGGTAAAGAGTCTGTTTTTGAGATTTTTTTGGTATCTCGGAAGGCGGCCTCTAGTGCGTTGGTAATTCTGTCCCTTCTAAAGGGAACAAGCATTCCATTGCGCTTAACAACGCTTACTGTTGTGATGCTATCAATGGAAAGGGAGGAATCTAGTGTTGCTTGTGTCATCATTTATATTGATTCTCTTTGGATTAAAATTATTGTATAAAGTTTTGTTAAATTTGAGGTTTATGGCGCAGTTTGACTACAACCTGTGGTATACCTGTTTTTCTGAACCCACTATATATAGAGAATGCGCCAATTCTGTCTATAAAAAAGAAAGAGGATAACACATCTAATTCAGCGGCAAGGAATTGCGTTGAAAAATAGTTATTTCATCGAGATAAGTCGATTGTAACATACTTATAATTATAAATTTGCACTTTAAGGGGTTGCTAAAAAACGGATTTTTTAATAGTATCTCATGTTATGCAAAAACCAATTCTTGAATTTGTTTGTGTATAACATGAGATAGTATTTTGAAGGAATTTTAGGAGTTCATTTAGGAAAATATGAGAAAAGTTTATCTAATACCTAATCTGGTAACGGCTTTTGGCCTTGCATGTGGTCTTTTTGTCATTTTTAGAATGAACATGATAGAGCCTGGAACTAGTACTTATTCTCTCTTATACATGTCAGCAATATTACTTTTAATCGCGGGTGTTGCAGATGTTTTGGATGGTGCAATTGCACGGTTTATTCATGCTGAAAGTGAGTTTGGCTGTCAGTTTGACTCGTTGTCTGATGCAATTACATTTGGAGTTGCCCCAACTGTGACAATTTTAAAGACTCTTTCTGCACCGCAAGGCTCAGAGTTATCCTTTTTTGCAATGACAGGAGCTTTAATCTATTCTGTTTGCGGTGTTCTTCGCCTTGTACGCTTCAATGTAAAGAGCTTGGAAAGTAAAAAAAATGAATTGCTTCAAAAAACACATAATAAGCATTTTACAGGTCTTCCTATAACAGTTGCAGCAATAGCTGCCATTTCTATGAATTTATTTTTGGTTTCTGATGATTTTGAAAGATGGTTTTCCCTTTCTTCTGATACTAAAACAATCGTATTAATTGCTACAATGGTAGTTCTTGGTTATTTTATGGTGAGCCGTTGGAAATTTCCAAGCGCAAAAGCCTTGCACTTTCGTGTAAAGTCTATTCATTTGGTTTTTATCACTGTTTTAATGGCTGTGTTACTGTTGTATGGTGTTTTTTATCATTTCGCACTCCTTTTTATGGCAGTTAGTTGGATCTACATCATTGTTGCTTGGAGCTTATCCATTGCAAGGGTAATTGCTGGAAAAAAATCTAAGACACTTGAAGATTTTGAGCCAGAGCCCGATGATTTAGATGATTTTTAAAAGAAATTTAGGACTTATACCCTATGCTACAGCGTGTTGAAAAGAGAATAGAGTTTTGGGCAGCCCTTGGACCATTTATAATTCTTTCAGCATTTTTAATAGGTGTTTTTCGCTTATCTCCACAGCTGTTTTTGATGCCTGCAATGTCTTTAGTGGTTTTGCCAATTTGTTGGAAATGGGACTGGAAGGGATTATATTGGTCTTTAGCTCTTCTTTTTTGTGTTTGTTTATTTATACTTGTAGAAGGTACGTTTTACGAGCGTATTTGGGGGTTAAGCATTGCTGTAGTATTGTCTGCAGGTTTAGTTGTAACTCTATTTTCATTTTCAGAGGTGAAAAAAATAGCATTGCTTTTTCACAACGAAGCAAGAAGCCAATTAGAAGAAAATGTTTTTTTAAAAGAGAATTTGCAAGAAGTATTAGAGGAGTATAAACGTGAGCTTGTAGGTGTTGCAGAAGAAGTTTTGCAAAAAAATAATGAACTTGCAAAATTGCGTATTAAATTCCGTGTACAAGAAAAAGATTTGCTGCAATTAGAGAAAAGTAAGTCGTTGCTCATTGTAGAAAAAGAGAACGTACTGGCGGCACAACAAGATAGAGACTTGATTTATGCCTCTTTGCTTAAGAAAGAAAAAAGCGCTCAAGAAGCTCTGCAGGCTACAATTACTGGGATTCAAAATGAGCGGGACCTAATAGCAAAAGATTTAGAGAGCTGTATGAATGAGATTGCTCTTTTAAAATCTGAAAGAGTAATAGATGTGGCAATACCTTCTAAAGAGGAGGATATTGAGCTTCTTTATGCTGAAATAAAGGCATTAAAAGAAAAAGATGCCATGTACAAGCAGTTAAGAGTGCAATTTGAAGAAAAATCTCAGGTCCTCTCACAAACTCGTGTTGAATTGTTTGAGCTAGAGGGCAAGTATTTAGCATTACAAAAAGAGGTGCAAGAAGGCCTTTTTAGCGATGATTCCTATTTAAAAAGGCTTGTCAAGCTCATTCATATTCAAGAAAAAGAAAAAACTTCCCTAGAAAGGGAAGTTAATACTCTTCAAGAAATTATCAGTGAATTGATGTAGATTAGTTTTTATTTTGAGCTTAATGCTGACAAAATAGCCTCTGTTGTATCAAAGTCTAAAGTTGAGTCACTAAATTCTTTAGAAGATGCTTCAAAGTTGGTTATAAACTCTCTTGGTTTTGTACCACATTGTTCTGAACCCATTGCAGAGATCACGTTAAGAGCTCTTCTCTCTGCAATTGTTGCGCAGTTAGCTTTAACAAGCTCGTAAAAATCACGGAACATCACTGTAGGATAGAAGGCCCTTGTATATGATTGTTTAAATAACTTTCTTTTTTCACGTGGAGTTATATTGCTTTGTTGAGAATCAGTATGGTAGTTTGCAAAGGAATTATTGCGCTGTTTTATTATTTCTTCAGGGTCTGCTTCATAGTATAAAGATATTATAAGATGACCAGCACCAAAAATCCCAAGAGCAATCGTTGTAACAATGGCTGCACTTGCAAGTCCTGTTCCAAGTGTTACGCATCCTGTAATTGTCCATACAGCAGACGCGCCTATTCCTATGCCAAAAGAAGTTATAGAAATTTGGTTTATGAGATCCTTATCTTCTTTAGCAGCAGCGTGGTCTCTGTATGGAAAAGCGATAAGACGCTTGGATTCTTGATTAGCCTCAAAAATCATATATTTTTTTTGTGTTGCTACATGGAGTACGATTTTTTTGCCATTGAGAGAGCCTACAACTTTTGCTAAAGCAGAAGTTGAAGCGCTCGATGGAGCAACTGGTGGTGCTAGAGGCGCAGAAGGAGCTGCTCTACAATGACTAGGATAAGAATAAGGGGGTGGTAATATACTACTCATAAAAATACCTTTTATTTTGGTTTGTGTGAAAGTAGTATTTTAAATAATAATTATTAATATTGTGTAAAGTTATTAAAAATATTTTCCGATTTTTATTGTTTTTTGATTTATGACGTGCAGAGAGTTAGGATCTCGTGACCATCTTCGGTGATTAATACGGTGTGTTCCCATTGAGCGCTTGCTCTTTTGTCACGAGTTCTTGCTGTCCATTGGTTAGAGTCTAATGTATGTTCTCGCACACCTGCATTAATCATAGGCTCAATTGTAAAAGTCATGCCAGCAGCAAGGGGGATATCTAGTTTATTTTTGTTGTGTGCTACTTGAGGCTCCTCATGAAAATGCACGCCAACACCATGTCCGACAAATTGATTGACAACAGAGCAATTCCTAGAGTTGGCGTAAGGCTCAATTATATCTCCTATAGCAGAGAGCAAGACACCTGGCTTTAATATGGCAATAGAGCGCATTAGGCACTCATAAGATACTTCAGTTACCAATTGTTTTTCTGCGCTTACATCTCCAACCATGACCATGCGGCTGCAATCTCCGTAAAACCCATGTAAAATAGGGCTTACATCAATATTGAGGATATCGCCCTCTTTTAGAGGAATATCGTTGGGAATGCCATGACAGATAACTTCGTTTAGAGAAGTACAGATACTTTTTGGAAAAGGTGGATGACCATAGTGAAGGGGGGCTGGAATAGCTCCTGCATCCTTATGGAGTTTATGTGCAAAGGCATTGAGCTCATTTGTTGTAATGCCAGCTTTTGCCATAGAGCAAGTTTTATCAAGGATGAGACTTGCAAGTTTACAAGCTCTTCTTATTCCCTCAATTTGTCCTTTTGTTTTTAAAATAATTTTGTATTTTTCAAAGTAGTATTGAGCTAAATCTTTAGGATTTTTATTCACTGTTTCTGGATAGTGACATTTTTTCCATTTTTGCCCGCTTCCACACCAGCAAGGATCATTGCGTTGTATCATTAAAGATTCCTCCGGGATAATAGACCTTGTGCAGAAAGAGACCATGCGCAGGTGCAGTGATACCAGCTTGCGTACGATCGCAACTTTCAAGAATTCTTGATAACTTGTTTATTGGTATTTTGCCATTTCCAATATAAACAAGAGTGCCAATTATATTACGAACCATTTTATATAAAAAGTTTTCACCAACGATTTTAAAACAAATGCGATTTTGTGGGAGAGGAATAATTTCTATGGAAGTCAAATTTCTAACTGTATGAGTATAAACTTCATTTTTTTTTGTATTACAAAAAGTTGCAAAATCATGTTTACCAATGAGTAAGGAGGCGCTTCTTTGCATTAAAGGCAATTCTAGTGGATAAAAGTAGTGCCAAGAATAATTTCGATGAAAGGGGAGTTGATAGTGGTGATTGCAGATATAATAGTGATATTCTTTAGCAATGCAGTCCAGTGTAGGATGAAAATGTGTTAGCGCAGGGTGCACATTTATTATGGTAATATCTTTTGGTAGCAGGGCGTTAAGGCTCATTTGCAGCTTTTTTGGCTCAATATGATGAGAAGAGAAAAAATTTACAATTTGCTCGTTTGCATGGACGCCTGCATCTGTTCTACTTGCGGCTTGCAATATAATTTTTTCCTGGAGTATTTGAGATAAGGTCTTCTCTAAGGCCTCTTCTATGCTTTTTCCTTCTTGGTTTTTTTGCCAGCCAAGATAATGGGTTCCATCATATGCAACGGTTAAAATAATATTTTGCATTAAGTTACAAGGGTGCGGATTCCATCTGTAAACATATTGACAGCAAGTATGGTCATCATAAGTCCCATAAGCCGCTCTCCTGCAATGAGAACCCTGGCGCCAAAAATACGCTGCATCCATGAGGATGCAAGTAATATGAGAGTGCTTGCGCTCCATGCAATTAGAATGGCAAGTGTAGTTTTGAAGAAATCACCCTCTTGATGTGCGTAAATCATTACCGTACCAATGATAGAAGGGCCTGCGATAAGAGGAACTGCAAGAGGAACAATGAAGGGTTCTTCCCCTGGTTGTGCAATGGCATGATGTGATTTGGGAAAAATCATTTGTAGCGATATTAAAAATAGAATAATACCACCTGCAAGTTGCACAGTAGCTTGTGTTACCCCAATCATAGAGAGAATTTCATCTCCAAGAAAGTTAAAGAGTAAAATAATACCAAGAGCAATTAAAAGTTCACGGAAGATGATGCGGCGCTGTTTTTTTGCATCAAAGTTTTTAAGTAGTGCAATAAAAGCGGGCACATTGCCAAATGGATCCATAATCAAAAAAAGAGTTGCTGCTATTTGAGCTGTGGTCATAAGCTTTTTCTTGTCTCCTGATTTTTCATGTTGCAAGTGAAGGTGATAAGTGAGCAATAAACTGAGCTAGTCCTTGCAAGAACATTTGAACGGCAATTAGGGTCAAAAGTAATCCCATGAGGCGCTCAAATGCTGTAAGTCCTTTGTCTCCAATGAATTTTTTAAGCGTGGGAGCACAAAGAAAGATGATGGTTGTTGCAATCCATGCCAGAAATATAGCTAAAAGCATTTTAGGCGTGCTATTCTCTTTTGCATAAAACATGATTGTAGCTAAGAGAGAAGGACCTGCAACTAGGGGTGTAGCTATTGGCACTACAAAGGGAAGTTCTTCTGGTACAGAAGATTCTATTTTTTTGGGACCTGGGAAAATCATGCGTATGGCGATAAGAAAGAGAATTAATCCTCCTGCCATTTGAATGTTAGATTGGCTGATGTTAAGCCAATTAAAGAAAAAGTCTCCAAGAAAGTTAAAAGCAAGAATGATACCAAGAGCCACAAACATTTCTCTCAAGAGAATACGTCTTTGAAGCTTGGGTTCTGCATTTTTAAGAAGGGCAAGTATGAGAGGAACGAGCCCAAGAGAATTCATGATTAGAAAGAGAGTAAATGCAATGGAGATAATGCTCATGTCAAAATACCAAAAAGATTAGAAGCTGTTGAGTTTCGATTTTATACTATTTGCTTCTTTAAACGGAAGTTTTGGATGGAAATGAGTGATTTTTTTGTAACTAGGCATGTTTTTAGGAGAAAATCGATTAACTTTTAATCCTTCTGAAATGAACAAATGCATATTTCAGGAGATTATGAATATACACAAACAAGTTCAAAAACCAATTCTTGAACTTGTTTGTGTATTAAAGTTGTGGCAAAAGCAATTTTAGCTTTGCAGAAATTATGCTGAAACTTAAATTATTAGGAACAATTTAGCTTGAGCTAGAATTGTACGAAACTTAATTTAGACTTATAGAGGAAAACATGATTCAAAAATTAGATCGCTCTCAGTTAGAAGAGGTGATGCAAATGTTACTTTCAGGCAATTTATCGAGTATGAGTAAGGATGTGAGCGAACAAAGCGATCTTGACGAGGACTTTGACGATGAAGATTTCGATGATGAGGACTTTGACGACGAAGATTTTGATGATGAAGACTTCGATGATGAGGATTTTGATGACGAAGAGTTTGACGATGAGGACTTTGAAGGCTTCGAAGAAGATGAAGAAGAGTAGTTTCTAGAAATATTCAAGAGCATGGAGGAGTTCAGCATTTAGGATTCCTCCACCAGCAGCTCCTCGGATTATGTTATGAGAGAGTCCAACAAAGCGCAAGTGTAGTGCATTGCAGCTTCTGAGCCTGCCAACGCAAGTGGTCATTCCTTTTTCACGCTCACAATCTAATCTTGGTTGGGGGCGGTTTTCCTCTTCTAAATAGATGATAGGCTGTTTTGGGGAAGAAGGAAGGCTTTGCACGTGTGTGTTGCCTTTGAATATACTCCATAAGTGCAGAACTTCATCTTTATCTGGGATGTCTTTTGCAAGCTCTATACTGATACAGGCAAGATGACCGTCTAAAACGGATACTCGGTTGCAATGAGCAGAAAAGACAAGATCCTGATTAGGTACAATTTTATCGTTTTTGATGGTTCCTAGTACCTTTAATGGTTCTGTTTCACTCTTTTCTTCTTCACCAGAAATAAAGGGGATCACATTTCCAAGGATATCTAGAGAAGAAACCCCTGGCCATCCAGCACCACTTACTGCCTGCATGGTGAGTGCGATGACACGTTTTATGGGAAATTGGGCATTTATGGCAAAGAGAGGTGCAATATAGGATTGGATAGAGCAGTTTGGTTTTGTAACAATGAACCCATTGTCCCAGCCTCTATTTCTTTTTTGAATAGGAATGATTTTTAAGTGATGTGGGTTGATTTCAGGTATCAGTACAGGTACATCTTCGCTATTTCTATGTGCAGAAGCATTAGAAACAATAGGAATGCCCGCCTGCGCCCATACTTCTTCATAACATTTTGCTGTAGTGGTATCTAGAGCGGAAAAGACAAAGCTGCAGTTTCTTTTAACATGTGTTAATAAGTTTTGATCAGAAGAAACGGCTTGTACTTTTAGGTTAAGTAAGCGTTTTGAAAGAGGGCTTTTGAGAAAAAATCTGTTGAGAATAGCTTCTTCATAAGTTTTATCTGCAGACTTTTCTGAGGCCCCAAGAAAGACAACTTCAAACCAAGGGTGATTATCCAAAAGGTTTAAATAGTGCTGGCCTACCATGCCAGTTGCGCCAAGTACGCCTACAGGGATTTTTTTCATAAGATTTTCATTTTTAAGTTTTTGAGTACGTTTTGTAGCGCAGATGTGTTTTCTTCTGACATTTCACATAAGGGAAGGCGCAAAGGGCCTGCATGATAGCCACAAAGGTCCATGATAGTCTTAATGGGTATGGGGTTAGTCTCTATAAAAAGAGCTCTAAAAAGGGGAAGCAGTTCATAGTGGATGCTTCTTGCGCTATTAAAGTCACCATTTAATGCAGCATAGACCATTTTTACAAGTGGCTTAACAATTAAATTACTAGCAACTGAAATGATTCCATGACCTCCTAATGCAATTAAAGGAAGAGTCATGGAATCATCGCCACTTAAAACCTTAAAGTCAGGGCGCTCTTTTACAACTAGGTTGATGAAATCCATCATTTGGTCAATGTTTTCAGAACAATCTTTAATGGCTATGATTTCTTTTATTTCAGAAAGGCGTTTAAGAAGAGGTGGATTAATGTTTTTTCCAGTGCGTCCTTGAGTGTTATAGATGATAATGGGAAGAGAAGAGCTTTTTGCAATGGCTTTAAAATGCCTAAAGATGCCCTCAGGTGTAGGCTTATTGTAGTAAGGGGTTACGATAAGAGCCATATCAGCGCCGAGTTCTTCTGCTCGCTTAGTGTTGAGAATAGTTTGTTCTGTAGAATAATTACCCGTTCCTACCATGACAGGAACTCTTCTATTAACTTCATTTACTGTGAGTGAAATAACACGATCTTGTTCTTTTCTGGAAAGTGTTGGAGCTTCTCCTGTTGAACCTAAGATTAAAAGTCCATCAATACCCTCTTCAAGTTGTCTGTGGATAAGCTTTTTGAGAGAGTCTTCATTTACTTGCAGTGCGTCTTGAGAAAATGGGGTAATAAGGGCTGTATAGGTGCCTTGAAGTTCTATTTTTTTCATTGTGCATTCCATTGATTCATGAGGTCATCGATAGTAAAGAAACCTGTTTTTCCAACAATCCATTCAGCTGCAATAACAGCGCCTTCTGCGAAACTTTCTCTGTTTCTAGCTGTATGTGTGAGCGTAATGGTATCAGAAGGGGAGTCAAAGTAGATAGTATGTGTGCCTGGCACATGACCTACTCGTAGGCTCGTAAATTGGAGTTCTTCTTTTTCAACTTTTCGATTTACAGTTTCATAAAGAATTTTTTTCTTGTTTGTAAGTTCTTCTAAAAGTGTTTCTGCAAGCCTTTTAGCAGTTCCTGAAGGGCTGTCTATCTTCTGTTCATGATGAATTTCAAAGCCAGCTACATCGTAACTTGTAAAAGGGTTAAAAATTTTGGCTGATTCTTTTACGACATGCATAAAAAGATTGATACCAAGAGAAAAATTTGCAGACCAGATAACACCTATATTAGCTTGGTTGGCTTTTTTTTCAGCTGCCTGTAAGTGCTCATACCATCCCGTAGTACCAATGACTAGGGGTTTTCCTACAGAAGCACAGAGATCTATATGATCTATAACGGCATCTGGATGGCTAAAATCGATGCAAGCGTCTACATCTTGTAGTAAAGTCTTAGCAGCAGAATTTTGAGAGTCGATGAGTGGATCTATTTTTACCAAAACAGAGTGGCCTCTTTCAGCTGCAATTTTTTCAATGATGCGCCCCATTTTTCCATAGCCAATTAATGCAAAATCCATGAGTTTTTACTTCCTTGAGATTTTAAGTTGTTTGTGTGTAACATTAGGACAATGAGAGTTTATTCTCAACGGGAATTCAGAAAAATGTCACATTCTATTTCTAATGAAAGAAATGTATTGTTATACGTCTTAAATAAGCCTGCAGTTAAAGAAGGTATCAAAAATGTTGTAAGTAGTATAACATTTGTTTTTGGTGTTATGGAAGTTTATGCCATTTTAAAAGGGCGTAAAATTTCTACAGAGTCTAGTGTAGATACTCCTAAATGGATGCAATTAGCAAATAAAGTGATCTTTATTTGCGCTAAGATTTCTCTGATTTTGAGTGCTGAGGTATCTCGTCCTGGAGTTTTTGTTATTTCTGTGTTAGTAGGATTTGTTTTTTCAACAGCGCAGTTAGAAAAGGTATTTGGACCTAACACGGTTTTTGCAATTAATCCTTGGCATCCGCGTCACGTTATAAGCATTGTAGCTGTTATATTAGCGCTGCCATCTGTTATTCAGTCTACTTATCAGGGAATCTCATGGGTGTATAGAACTATTTGCCACTATCATAAAGACCCAGTAAATTCATGGTTAACGGATGCTAAAATCCGTTTGATGGCTCTTTTTAATACATGTACAAGTAGACCCGTACTTCATCTTGGCAATCAATTTGCTATGTTTTAAATTCTTTCAAAAAACTTATGCAACAAAGGTAGTATTCGGTTTTAGCATCATTAAAACGCCACTTTTAAAGAACGTGGGCTTGGCATGGGAAAAAACCCATGCCAAGATATTTATGGAGTGGGAGCTCCAAGGAGAGGTATGCAAGCAAATACGCAGGCAGGCATCAAGGGAGGGCACAAAGTTGTGGCAGCAAAGCATGCTTCTACGCAAAGAGCATAAGCCATTGGTCCAGCATTAGCTCCTGGAATATTGGCCAGAACAAAAAGAGCGATGGCTGAAAGTGCAACAGTTGTGATCTTTGAGAGAAGCGTAGGTGAACGATTATTACGTGCTGTAGAACTTTGAGTAGTTTGTGCTACTGGGTATAAATTAGTGGAAGTTGTTGGTTGTACTGACATATAATTTTCCTGAGTTTTAAAGAGATATTAAAAATTTCTTAAGGTGAAGGTAGAAAAAGGAAGCCTAAACACATACTTAAACATGCTGGAATAGCAGGTGGTAACAGAGCGGTGCAGGCTATGCAACAGGCTGAATAAGAAAGTGGTCCACCATCAGCTCCTGGGAGAATGGATAGTGCAAACACTGCTATAGCAGGCAGCGCTACAAGATTAATATTCTTTATTATTCTCGGAAGCTCTCTAGAAAACATGTTAGAGCTTTTGTGATAAGGCACCCCATTTTGTGATGTACGATTTGTTTGTCCTATCGCTGTCATTGCTCCTCCTTATACTGCGTACTTACTGTTTTTCTTTTATCCCAAGAAAAGTTTAGGATTTGCCGAAATTATTACTATGATCCATATTTTTTTACAATAAAAAATAAAATTTATGTTGACTTCGCAATATCACAAGAGAACTGAAAAATTAGACGTTTATCGAGCTGCAATAGATTTAATTATTTTGATAGATGAAATAGTCGAACATTTACCAAACAGAGACCCGTACTTCATCTTAGAAATCAATTTGCTATGTTTTAACGCAAGTTTTGGATAAAAAACATATTTAAGTTATTTAAACACAATGTTTTAGATAATAAAATGAATTAATTCAAACTTTTATTTTTTTACTTAGTATTCCACAAATATGGGCTGACTATAACTTTGAAGAACGGCCTCATAATAAATTATGAGGCCTATCGCGTGCCGTCGCTCCCCGTGCAGAGCACCATAAGCGCTAACCTAACGAAAATCGTAATGAGACAGGTGCTCTTTGCGCTTTCGATTATTTTCAGATAGATTCAGACAGATCTTTTGCCAATTGTTGACAGTTCTTTGTAAGGAAATTTTTGGATTAAGTGCGCTTTGAACTTGGTGTAGCATGAATTCAAAGTTACGCCAATTACTGTTTATCTTATTACAAATAACCCCAGGGGGAAATGGCTTTTGCATACCCAATTAATTTTTCTACCAAAAGCCCTGTCAATAACTTTCCATATAGCCAAGCTCTTGCACTTATTTCATCATGTTTAGGTAGATGTCCTAATCCCACTAAAGATTTTAAACGCTTAAATACAAGTTCAATTTGCCAACGAGTATCTTTTACGCAGAGACGCAGAGACGCGGTGGCGCAGAGAGTTACAGATCATTAGCCACTCTAGTTAATCCATCAATAAGCCGTCCTTGCCCAAAATTAAGTACCAGCCCTAGCTTAAGTCTTGTTAATCGTAAATAGGTTAATACTTGAGCCTTGTGGACAGCATGTTCTT
>JARLHF010000053.1 GCA_031292375.1 Chlamydiales bacterium | reverse complement strand
GAACCACTTTATTTGGATATCCTAAACGGTGTAGAACGCATCATAAATGATAAATTATAAGTCTCCGTGTCTCCGCGTCTCCGTGTTTTAACTATTCAAGTTATTGATTAGCAGATAGTTGAAAATCGAGCTGGCGTTAACCAAGGAGCGTAAAAATGAAGCCAGGGTCCTTAATCCTTGGGAATAAGGCGTTTTACAACAAAGAATAGTACAATAATCCCTCCAAAGATAAGCGTATACCAAGGGATGTGTGTTTTCTTATCCTGTATAAGCTCTGCATGAAGCAGCTTCTTTGTATTCGATTCTGTCATAAGAAAGCCTTGTAAACAGACTTCGCGATGAAGTAACTCTTCTGAAAATTCTCCATCTAGTATAACTTGTTCTAAACTCCTTTCGGAAGCTCCAACACAACAACTCTTGAGATGTGGCAATGGTGATAAAATCCAAACACCCTCTTTTGTCTTATATAAAAAGCCTTGTAAGTTGCTTTTTTCTCCATTTTCAGGTTCTGCAAAAGAGAAAAAACTCCAACAAATGAATAAATAAAAACTTGAAATGCTAATATTTTTGATACAAAACATGTAATAATCTATATAAGAGCTTCCGTTTAGTTTCAATCATGAAAGGAGCAGATCATGCAAAATACTCTCTTTACCTCAGAATCTGTTTCTGGAGGGCATCCAGATAAAATAGCCGATCAAATTTCCGATGCTATTTTAGATGCTTGTCTTGAAGTCGATTGTGACTCGCGCGTTGCCTGCGAAACTCTTGTAACAACAGGTCTTGTAGTACTTGCAGGAGAAATTACAACAAAAGCCCAGCTGGATTATCAAAAAATTGTAAGAAAAACTATCCAAGATGCAGGCTACACAGATCCTGCTATTGGCTTTGATTATAGATCGTGTGGAGTACTTATTGCCATCAACAAACAATCTGAAGACATTTCTATAGGTGTTACAGAAGGGTATGGCCTCTCTAAAGAACAAGGAGCAGGGGACCAAGGCCTCATGTTTGGATTTGCTTGTAGTGAAACTGAAGAGCTTATGCCACTTCCCATTATGCTTGCACACGCCCTTATCGGAGAACTTGAGAGACTCTATAAATCAAAAGAGCTTGCCTACCTAAGACCTGATGCTAAAACTCAAGTAAGCATTGAATACAATGAATTACATGAGCCCATTCGCATTGATACAATCGTTATTTCTACACAACACACCGAAGATGTAACGCATGAAACTATTGTAAAAGATATGAAAGCAATGGCACAAAGAGTCATTCCTCAAAAACTATTTAACAATAACATCTTATTTCACATTAATCCTACAGGTCGTTTTATCATCGGAGGTCCCGCTGGTGACACAGGTGTTACAGGAAGAAAGATCATCGTTGATTCCTATGGTGGTATGGGCAGACATGGAGGGGGCGCATTTTCTGGAAAAGATCCCTCTAAAGTAGATAGATCAGGTGCTTATGCTGCCAGATGGGTTGCAAAAAATATTGTGGCAGCAGGCCTTGCAAACCGCTGTGAAGTGCAAATAGCTTATGCTATAGGTGTTGCAAAACCTGTCTCTGTATTTGTAAATACATTTGGAACAGCAACAGTAGATGAAGATTTAATTAGCCAAGCGGTACAAGAAGTTTTTGATCTAACTCCAAAGGGGATTATTACAGCACTTAACCTTAAAAGACCTATCTACAAAAAAAGCGCAACGGGTGGACATTTTGGTAGAAATGATTGTGACTTTACATGGGAAAAAACCAATCAGACACTCAATTTGTTAAAGGCAATGGATGCTCTTAAAGCAAAAAGAAAAGAACATTCCTTTGTTCAACATCTCATTAACCCAAAAGAGCTCATGTTACCTTGCAGCGTGAAGTAAATGCTTTGTACAACATTTGGCTAAAAGGTACGAATCCAAAAAAAAAGATAAGTCAAGAAGACTCTTGGTTCGAGGCCATACGTAAGCTATGCCTGCAATATAAGCGCCCTATCAATGTACTTGATATAGGAGCACATTTTGGCTACTTTTCATTTCGCCTAGCAGATATATTTCCAGGTACATTTGTCTTGCTAGAAGATGATGATAAAGTACTCTCCTCACTTTATTCTTTTTGTCACTATAATGCCTACAAGAATTGCATTCTTCTTACCCAAAAAATATCTGTAGAAGCGCTTTCTAAACTATCACAAGTTGAGCATTTTGATATTGTTCTCTTATTAGATAAAAGGTTTTACTATGATGACATTACTCCCTTTTTATCTCTTGGATCCCATTTTTTTTATGGAACATCTTCTTCTGAATTAAAGTACATCCACTGCCAAGAAAAGCATCTTTCCATGCCATTTTGGAAAAAGACAGAAGATCACGTCTCTGTCAAAAGTTCATTCGAAAATAAAGTTGTGCAATTTAATCAATACTCTCTTAATTGGCCCTCTGGCATTACTCTGTCGACATTTTTTGAATTTGAAGGCATGTATCCATCTAAAAGCACTCTAGAATCATTATATAATACAAAATCTCATCCTTGGAACACTTTTCTTACAGAAGGAAAATTAGTTTCTATCAAATCTACACATACTCAAGAGAATGATTTCCAACTTCTACCCTCTCTTTTATTCAAGCAAAATAAAACGCAAGAGGATATCTTTTATCAAGATCTATGGCTTAAAGGTAGATGCATCTATAAGGGTCAAAGAGACTGCCAAGAGCGCTATCAGCATATTGCAAATCTTTGCTCTCAATTCAAGCGTCCCATTAAGGTCTTAGATATTGGAGCCAATTGTGGTTATTTTTCATTTAGGCTAGCAGAACAATTTAGCGGGACCTTTATTATGGTAGAAGCTGGAAGATGGGCCTTGAAGCAGCTCATACCTCTCTACGATAAAAACAATCTTCCCAACACTGTTCTACTCACAAAAAATTTAAACTTAGAAGATCTGTTACTTCTTGCAGATACAGAACATTTTGATATTGTGCTTGCTATGAGTGTTATGCATCATTTTAGTGAAAATTATGCAGACGTTTTTAAATGTCTTACTCAATTGGGAACTTATCTGTTCTTTGAGCACCCCAACAACAAAGAGCATTGTTTAAATATAGAGCGCGTTATCAATGAGCCTATAAACCTTTCTACACACCTTCATAAGCTATGCTGTCAAACACTAACGCTCAACTTTCATTCTGACATAAAAAGAGATATGTACCTCATTACATGCAATAAAGAAAAACTAGAAAGACCGTTTTGGAGGGAAACTGAAGGCCCTCTTCTTTTAAAAAGCACTTTTGATAGATGCGAGGGAGTCTATCAAAACAGCAATAGACTCATAGCTCTTCCAACTAACATCCATTCACAGACATACGATAAGTTCAAGTGATCTCTTCTAAAAAGCGGTAGCCAACACCTCGAACTGTTTCTATCCAATGAAAATCAGGACCCAGCTTTTTCCTTAATGAAGCGATATGCACATCGATATTTCTATCAATAATGAATGCATCATCATTTTGTACATCATCAAGAAGCTGACTTCTAGTCAAAACTCGCCCTCTATTCATAAGCAAACGACGCAAAATACCAAACTCAGAAAGCGTAATGGGTATGTACTTATCCGCTTTTCGAAGTAAATATCTATCCACTTCTAAAGTAAACTCTCCAAAGGTCATTATTTTAGAGACATTTTCAGGCTCTTTTTCCCTTCTCATAACAGCCTTAACTCTAGAAAAGAGCACTTTTGGAGAAAAAGGCTTAGCAAGGTAGTCATCAGCACCCAATTCCAATCCCAAGACCACATCAATCTCTTCATTTTTGGCTGAAATAATAATGACAGGGATATTTTTTAGCTCTGGATGCCCCTTCATTTTTCTACATACATCTAAACCATTCTGGCCAGGCAACATAATATCCAATATAACTAAATCAGGTCTCTCTCTTTCAACAGCGCGATACCCATTAATACCATCTGTCTCTACATGTAGCTTATAACCAGATATCTCAGCTTGCAATTTAATTAAGGCTGCAATATCCTCTTCATCTTCAATCAGGAGGATTGTCTTTTTCTGAGCCATTAGAATCTCCTAGAATTTATAGCGTTGTCATTGTTATCAAAAACACCTACATCATATCTTTTTATCATTTTTCTACAACAATTCTTCTCTCACGATGTATATATATCCTAAATCATGTCAAAAAAATTATAAATTTTTTGTGAAGATGATGTAATTACAAACAGTTGATTTCCAATATACTAAGAATATAAACACCTATTTATATAACCATTTTTCTATAAAAACAATCTAAAGTCCAATTATTCTTTCATATTATAGCTTGCAAGAGAATCAAATATAGCGCAGAATGATCTCCTTTTTATGTTGTGAAATATGTATAGACATCTTTTATTAATCTTAATACTTACTACTACTCACCTTTTTAGCTCGCCTATTCCCAAAGAAAAGGCGCAACTATTTAAACCCTTTATTAGCACAAAAATCTTCCGAAAAATTTATGCAAGCAAACTAGAAGCCAAATTCATGGAGGAACTACCCCATGCAAGCCTGAAGAGGCTACTCATGCTCTACAAGGCAGGATACATCTTTCAAAAAAAACCCTTCCTCTATAAAGAACGTATCCTCTTACACTTAACAGATACCTTTCAAACCCTTCTTGGAAAAAACAACTCTTCTTTATCTCAAAATCTTTACTTAATAACGCTTTGGAAAGCACTAAATCCTTCTCGTAACTCAATTCTTACATTACTTAACGACCTAAATAAAAAGAGCATTGAGCTGTGGGCATTAAAAAGACAATTCCAAAAAGCCAAGGAACTCACGCTCTTTACAAGTCAATTATGCAAGGAGTATGCTCCTGATTTTCAGTCTGAAATTGCTTCCATGCTCTTGGCAGCAATTTCCTATCTCAATGAAAATAATGATGTAGATGCCCTCTTAATGATCTATCCTATTTGCACCTCTTTTAACGTGCATCTTCCTCATCTTAAGCAAGAAATAAAAAATCATATCGCCGATGCTAAATGTCTATTTGAAAGAGGAGAATATGCAAAGGCCGAGCAATGGATTAAATGGGCGCTTATGATAGCACCCAATGAAATAGCTCCTCTTGATTTATATACACAAACAAGTTCAAGAATTGATTTTTAAATTCTGGCGCAGCAAGAATTCCTCTACAAACCAGCAATTAGGAGCGGGATGTTTTACGAAAGAAAATAGGAAATTATAAGAAAATTCTTCTCATCGAAATGACATGTTAACGTAAAATGCAAAAAATTATTATGTATATTTTGTGATAGCGTTTTCAACGAGTACGTTACATTATCTTTTACGCAGAGACGCAGAGACGTGGTAGCGCAGAGAGTTACAGATCATTAGCCACTCTAGTTAATCCATCAATAAGCCGTCCTTGCCCAAAATTAAGTACCAGCCCTAGCTTAAGTCTTGTTAATCGTAAATAGGTTAATACTTGAGCCTTGTGGACAGCATGTTCTT
>JARLHF010000052.1 GCA_031292375.1 Chlamydiales bacterium | reverse complement strand
TTTAACTAGAGCTGTAGTAGCACTTTTTGCTGTTTTTTCTACTGAAGTATTCCAGCTATTCCATCCATTTGCAATCATATGATAGATACTTGACATTTACTTAAACTCCATTTTCATGAATGTTTTCTACAGAGAGGATGGTTTGTATTTGAGGTGAAAGATTACAAAACCACTCCTCCTTTGTAAGAGGAGAGTGAACAGTTCCTTTAAGAACAGAAACAACATAAGGAAAGTCGATGGCCTTTCGCTCTCCATCGCTTAAGAGGATAGGATAAGTTTCCCAATTTAGTTGCGAGTAGTCTTTTACCAGAGTAAGGGATTGTCCTTCAAAATTTTTTGTAATTGTAGTCATAGAATCCCTGTTTAATTTGTTTTTAGTATTTTACATAAATAGAATTGCTCTGTTGCAATTGCTAAATCTAAAGCTGTGCATCCTTTTTCATTACGTATGCTTAAGTCTGAAATTTGTGCAAGAGCCATAACTGCAGGTATATTTCGGCTTAAAACAGCTAAGTGTAGAGAAGAGCTTTCTATTCCTGCTTCGCTGACAAGTACTTGATGAGCATCAATAATAGCTTTTAACTCAATATTAGCTTCTTGAGTTATGTCTAAAGGTGATTTTCCGTCATTTGTAAGGAGGGTTAAACTTGCTCCACAAGCAAGAAGAAGCGATGTTAATTGAGCGTTTTTCATTTCAATAGCATAGTGTAGAGGTGACATTCCTCTTATTTGATCTAAAATATTCAAATCAGCTCCTAGAGCAACAAGACAGAGGATTTGCTGAATACCTCCTGCTTGTGTTGCAAGATGAAGGAGGGTTTTCCCACTGAAAAAAACGAAGTCAGGATCTATGCCTGTTATTTTGAGTAATACCTGTAGCTGTCTTGCAGATTGCCCTTCAGCAGCTATTTCAAATGCATTTTTTCCTTCCTCATTTTCTGGCCAAGGATTTGCTCCGTTTTGCAAAAGCCATGCAGTACATTGCACAGCTCCATGCATAGAGGCAAAATGAAGACCCGTATTGCCTCTTCTAAGGCTGGCATTGATGGATAACCTCTTGCCATAAAGAAAAATTAATGCATCAACGTTATCATGAGCTGTTGCCGATTCTATTGCTGAAAGGGCCTTCATAATGTCATGGGCAATTTTATAAGGAGTAAAAAGTTGTAAGAGAGAAGGAGCCGCAGGGCTGCTAGAGGCAAGCCCTAAGACATTTTCTCTGTCGTGTATTTTTGCTTCTATGTTGCATCCATGATCAAGTAACCAGCTTGTTGTTTCAACATTTCCATGCAAGGTGGCTAAATGAAGGGGAGTTATTCCTTCTAGTTCGCACATCTCTTCTAAATCTTTTTGCGATTGTTCTGCAGGGATTTCAAATGAACTATGTTCTAAATTTGCAATGGCTTGTAAAACATCTGTTTGCCCTCGTAATGCAGCATGGTGCTTGGCTGTAAGCCCTTTATTATCATTTATATCAAGGCATACGCCTCTTGCATGCATAAGACGAATGAGTTCTACATCTCCTAGCTGCGCGGCATTATGAAAGAGATGCATTCCATTTCTATCAGAGATATCTAATTGTGCACCATTTCGAATGAGGCAAAAAATAATTTCTCGATGGTGTTTTAAAGAAAGTGCTTGTAGTAGCAATAAGCCTTCTGCTGTAATTGTTTGATTAGGATTGGCTCCGCGAGCCATGAGAAGGCGTGTCATTATAAGAGAGCCTAACTTACAAGCTAAAAAGAGTGGTGTGAGCAGAACATGATCTCTTATGTTTACATAAGATCCTCTATCAATGAGTAAAGATAGGTTTTCTACTTTTTCATTTTGGATGGCATAAAAAATGGGTGTTTTTCCAGCATCAGTACGAGCAGAACATTCTTCTGGAGGGAGTATTTTGAGAAGTTTTTCTAATTCCCCTGTTGAAGCTTTTCCTGCCGCAAGGTGTAAGGGAGTCTCTCCTTTATGATTGCGTATAGTTAGGGGAAGGTTAGGACAAATAAACAAGGAGATGCCTGCACGCACGAGTAAGTGAGAAACAATGTCTCCTTCACTATCAGGTATACTGAAATCTTGTCCGGGAATATTTAATAATTCTTCGACAAGGGGAAGTATAGGGGTTTCATCTTGCATTGCTCTTAAAAGAAGCTGTAAAGGAGTTCCCCAGATACGTTTTCCTTTATGATCCATGAAAATTTTTGTATTGTGGGCAAGAGCTTGTATTGTCTGTAAAAGTTGTTGTAAATTTTTAGAGGTAAGGGCAGTTATAAAAGCTATTTCTTCAGGAGTATAAAAAAGGGGTGTTTGTATCAATGCTTGGAAATTAGCCTCCATTATAGGTGTATGGAGTAATGAAGAGACGTATAGACTAGACGCTCCCTGTTTACATAGTATAGAAAAGGCATCTGGATGATGATATAGAACAGCTAAGTGAAGAGCTTCATCAAGTGATTCTTGAGAAGGCTTTTTTTGCATTAATAAGAGTAAAAATTTTGAAGCAGGCAATTGAGCTGCAAGGTAGAGATCTTCTCCTGTTATCAGAGGATCATGTTCTAAGATTTTTTCTGCTATATTTGTGCTTAATACACGAAGAGCATAATAAAGAGGAGTGTGATTACTTAGATCGTTCTGATTAGCAAGAGATCCTTTTTCTAATAGCAATTCAACTATTTTTTCTAACCCTAATTGAGCTGCAAGATGTACAGGAAGTGTATGATTGCTATCTAAAAAACAGTGAACTAGATGAGGAAAATATTCCAAAGTTTCACTGACCATATTGACATCGCCACTTTCAATTACGGCATAAAAGAGATGCCTATCATTGTAATGATTTTCTAAGGAAATATTATCTGTCTTCATCTTTTGTAAAAGTAGGGAAAATACACGAGAACTTCCATTTTGTGCTGCAATGTAGGGAAGTGTTTGGTTGTTATCCTCTTTCAAACGCATTAATGAGTCACTTGTTTTGATAATTTCATTTCCAAAGAGGAAAATAGCATCAGCTTTTGCCAAATAGTGAATAGCTTTCCATCCCTTAGGCCCGTGGATACTGCTTAAGGATGCGCCTTTTGGAAGTAAGACTTGTGATACAAGAAGATAATTTTTTGCTTGGAGTGCAATAAATAGAAAGGCATTTAATTGGTCTGTTGAAAGTGTAACAGATGCGAACATATGTTTTATAAGTGAGTGATAGGGTACGTGTAGAAGATCTTCTAGATCAGGCATAACGCCTTGGTTGTAGAGGGCTTCTGCGATATTCCATATCCCTAGTAGGATAGCCAAACGCATGGGGGTATCATTTTCATGGTTAGACTGGTTTCTAAGGAAAGAATTATGACTTAGATAAAGTGCAACGGCTGTATTATTATGACGAAGAGCCAGATGTAAAAGATTGTCTTTGCAGGCGTTTCTATAATTTTGAAGAGGATAAGCAGAGGCAAGGCATTCCATGATCTCTCTGTTGCCTTCAATAGCAGCAGTCTCTAAAGCAATTGGAGAGGCAGGCGCCCTTTGCAATAGCATACGTAGAATGGAAGGTGATTTTAAACGAACAGCAACTTCCATTGCTGGTAAAGGATCTGCTCCTAATGTTAGAAGCTTTTCTACAAATTCTGGATTGCCAAGAGCGCAGGCTAGCATCAAAGGTGTTCCACCCTCTTCAGACTTTTCATTTAAGGTTGCCGTAACAATTCTTTCTTCTCTAAATAACATTCCAATAATTTCAACATTTCCCTGGTGGAGGGCGCAGTGTAGGTCTGTATATCCAGTGGAAAGAAGAGAGTGAGAAGGATGAAAGTTAAGAAGGATACGCACACTTTCTACTTGATTTGCTTGGATAGCGCATATAAGAGGTGAAGAACCATTTTTACCGCGATGATTGCTTTCACTGCTGTCTTTGTTTAGAAGAAGACGCAAAGTTTCATGCGATCCTGCACTTGCCGCATAGTGGATGGGAAGATAGCCATCTAAATCTTCAAGGCGCGAGGAGATATTTTTTTTGAGAAGAGCATCAAGATAAAAAGGATCTTGGAAGGTTGCAGCGATATGAAGGAGGGATGCACCATTTCTTTGTCGCAAAAGATTTAGATGAGGTATGCGTTCTATGTGTTCTAAAAAGCATTGATGATTGGCTTGGTGCATGGCTTCTTCTATTTCAACTCTTGCTCGAACAAGGGTAAGATTTTCTTGGCCATCTGGAAGAAAAAGGGCTTCTTCCATCCACATATAATCTTGGGAGGCTTCTGTAGGAGTATCTTCAAATGGTAAGCTGAATATGATACCCTCTCCCAATGGCTCTATGTTTACTCTTTCCCACGTTTCAGGTTCAAGAGTATAAAGATCTTGCCAATGTTGTCTCCATACTTGTGCTACCTGAGGGGCTGGTTTGACAGTGCTTTTTTCTAATTGCATGCCGCAGCCGCCCACAACGCGGTGATTTTTTTCAACACTCTGTTTGGGCGATTCGGAAGGTAGAGACGAGGTGATAAAAGAGATTTTTTTTGTGACATCTAAAGAGTTATTTGGAGTGCGTTCTACTATTTTTTCTATGATCAGATCTAAAAAATTAGGCTTCAGATGTTTTTCCAGATTTTCAGAAATTTGTTCTCTTTGCGCTTTTCCGATTTGTTTAACGATTGTGCAAAGATTGTTAAAAAGTTGGTTAGAAAGTTCTTTAGAAAGATTTTCTACTTGTTCTTGTCCTTTTAAAAATCGCTGAAACGGAGGAGAACAGTGTTTTATGAGATTTTGTTTGCATTTTCTTTCGAAGCATTGTAGTATAGCTTCACTATTTTTTTGCTGGTCATGCAAAAATAGATGTCGAATAAATTTTTTGGCTATTGGGTCATTAAAAAAATCTCGAATAATCTCTCTTTGATTCATTTTCAAGGATTCTTGCATAGGAATAAAAAGAGGAAGGTGTGGAAATAGTGGAGGACAGCCACGACCGTCTACAACCGAACAAGGAGGAAGCGTGGGAAGTTTACCGTGTTGCTTAAGTGTCAAGAAATAACTAGAAAAGAAATTAATAATACCAAGCATCGCAAAATATTCGCGGCACAAAGGCATTTTAACCATATGATCGTGTATCTGGCGGCTCATTAGCTTGTAGCTTTCTTCAATCAGTTGATAAGAAAGAGGAGGAGTGCCAGTTTCTCTTATATGTCGCTCCATTGCTTCGGTATATTTTAAAGATGGGGCAATTGTATAGAGGACATCGAAGTCTGGATCAATGATAAAAACATTTCCCTCTTTTCTGAAGCTATTTTGTTTGGCGATAATGCGGAAGGAATTTTTAAATCCATCGAATTCTTGTAGTATCTCAGAGTCATGACTGCCGGCTTCTCCAAACAATCCAAGCATCTTGATACCTTGAAGAGTCATTGTCAATTTTCTAGCAGAGAGGTAAGCGACATCTTTATCTTTGAGGTGTTTTTGACAATAGGCCTCGAAGTCAAGAAGGCGCGCAAGAGCTGCTCCTTCTTGTCCTTCCCACGTTGGGTGCTCATGCCAACTATCGACAAAATCTTCTGGAAAGACGCCTCCATTGAGATAGCCTTTCATGAAATAATCCAACATACTGATCACACGCCCTACAAGTGTGTGTTGATAGGTTGGGTGGATAACGGGAAAAAGATCTGCAGATCCTTGCCTAAAATGAAGGCTGAAAAAAGGCACTGTACTGTGTGTATAGATACCAATGGCAAGTTCTCGTAGAATTTGACGCAGTTGCCCATTTGTGCAAGGTAAGTTGCCATCTATCATGGGTAAACAAAAGAAGTGCTCACTTTCAAAAAGAGCTTCTGCTCCATTAAAAATGCCTTCAATATATTCAATACCACAGGCTACCCCTCCGATCTTGCCATCCGCAACTCCTTTTGCAGGAATGGGCTTTTGGGGGTGTGTTGCATTATAAGAATCCGTAAGCTTTGTTTGCTGCAATGCTTGTTGAAATTGCAAGTTACGAAAAACAATTTTATAAGTCTCTGGAACCAAACGGTTAGCTAGATATGACTCTATTGTACTTGCTTTTACTTTTTCGACATTTTTACCTCTAACATCAATGTGGTAGCCTCCTTTGAACTCTTTTCCCTCGGAGCCGTTTTCTTTTTTGTCAATAGAGCAATCAAGATTGAAAGTAAGCTTTCGTTGGTCTTTAGGATGGGAAAAGACAATGCCTCTACCATGTAAACCTTCTTTGTCATTTGGTTTTAGTGGAGGTATTTCTAGGTGCTTGATTATAGCGCCTTGGTGTAAAACGTTTCGGATTGTTTCATGGTCAAGACAATTGAAAGTTCCTACATAACCACCATCGCGTAAGTGGATAGAAACGTATATTGGTTCAGCTCTATTTTCTGGATGAAACCCATTACTATAAAACCATTGGCACATTTGCTCTTGGGTTCTTCCGCGTGCAAGTCTAATGATACCGTTATAATCATTTCCACGAGGCATTGCCTCTTGCCAGCCGCCAGCACTTAGAAGCGGCCAAATTACAATATTTCCATTAGAACATTTTACTAAATCAAAGTTACTCTCGGTAGGAGGAGCATATAGTAAAAGGTTGTGTAGAGTAATATTAGAGTCTTTTGGATTAAGACCATTTTTAATATGCTCTTTGCTAACGTACTGAAAAATGCCATTTGTTTTTTGGATGGTTGCAACAACTGTAGGGCCAGGTGTTGACCAAAGTCGAATTCTGTTGCCCTCTTTATCTATGAAAGATGGAGTGAGTGGAAATAGTTCTTTATATAAAGCTTTGGCTTCTTCAAGAACCGCAGCGGAATCATTGCTTATAGATGTGTGATGATCAGTAATTTGTGTCATGGTAATACAATCCTTTCATTGACATAGCGGCGTAAAACTTCTTTTTCCCAAGAATCATATTCTTCTAATGTTATGCCTAGTGAATATCTTGATCGATTTAGAGGATCATATTTTTCTGTAAAATACATGCCTCCCAGGATTTTCCAGCTTTGGAAAGGGTGAAAATCAAGTCCTCCAAGTGTTTGTGGAACAAAATCACCTCCAGTAAAGTTAGATGAAGTTCTGCAGAAACTATCATCATCTTTATCAAAAGCATAACCCCATATTTCGTAAACAAGCCCTTTTAATCCTTCCTCATTCCCAAAGATATATAGGGTATTGAGGTCTTCATTTTTATATTCGAAAGAAAGAATAGGATGCTTTTCATGAGAGGTTACTTTTTTAAGATATATGGAGTGTTCAGCATAAGTTGTGTCTCGATCAATAGGGGGAATGATCCAAGTATTGTGAAAGTATTCTTCTTCTTTTGTACTTTTAATGAATGTTGTAATCCAATTTGCAAGCCATAATAACCCAGAAGGCGTGCCTAA
>JARLHF010000051.1 GCA_031292375.1 Chlamydiales bacterium | reverse complement strand
ACTATTTCATTTGTGATGAAGCAGATGATTTTAGATCTTATCTACTTGTCCAATACTACCTTGTTTGAAGGGAAAGATCCGCTTCATTTGGCCTACT
Organism: Chlamydiales bacterium; assembly: GCA_031292375.1. Taxonomy (NCBI): domain Bacteria; kingdom Pseudomonadati; phylum Chlamydiota; class Chlamydiia; order Chlamydiales; species Chlamydiales bacterium. Next base: position 14,716 of record JARLHF010000051.1, on the reverse strand, counting down.
AGACGAGAAAACACTTATAAATCCATCGCCACTCCTAATTGCTGATAGTGTAAAAGCGTGCTTGACTTAATATATAAAAATTACTTATTTTTCGGTTGGGATAGTCTTTTAACTTTGGAGAAGAGTTTATGGCAAAAGTAAGTAAATCAAAAAAAACGAATACAACACCTCAAACAAAGCCTGAAAAGCGCAAAAGTAAAAAAGCATTGAAGGGCAAAGATTTGAAAGATGCAAAAGGCGGCATGTGTACTCTGGGGCCTGCGCAGCTAGCGGCAATGTAGACATTATACACAAACAAGTTCAAGAATTGTTTGTGTATAAAGAAGCAAACCCTTAGAATGCCGTAGACATTTGGGGTGTTAGCTCAGTTGGTAGAGCGCAACAATGGCATTGTTGAGGTCACCGGTTCGATCCCGGTACACTCCATAACCTATTTTGGAGTGTACTTGTATCATGATAAAACGCCTTATCCTTATCGGAATTGCTTTATTACTATTAATTGCGTTAGTTGCTCTCTTTCCAAGGGTGTTAACATGGGTTCCTGTTATCAGTAGTGAATGGATTGGGCCTGCAAAAACAGTTACAAGCTTTAATCAATTACAACCTCAAGAAAAATTTCATGTTGAAGAGGGCTCTAAGTCTTACTCTATCGATGGTGAAGTATATAACGTATCTCCTTTGACAGTTGCCGTTCTAAAAGATGCTCGTATTTATCGCAGAGCTGGTTTTGTGATCACAAACCAAGATGCTCTTTACGAAAATAATGCAAATTGTTGGGACTATAATGGCATTTGGCAAACAGGTGTTATGAAGCGCCTTTTTCTTCCAAGAGTTCAGCGCTATTATAATGAGCGTGTAGCTGTTGCATCTACTCAGGGCAGTCAAACATATTATCATTGGATGATAGAGCTTATGCCCAAGATTCTTTTACTTAAAGAATGTGGGTGTTCTTTTGATAAAATTTATCTGCCAAAAATTATTGAGCCCTTTCAAAAAGAGACTTTAGAGTTGCTTGGAATCGATAAGTCTAAGTGGATTGAAAGCGATGATAGAACCATGATCAAGGCTAAAGAAGTGATTGTTCCCAGTAGACCGGGTGCTTATGGATGGTGTTGTCACTTACTAACCCCTTGGATTGTGGAAAAACTCAACTCTCTTTATCCAGATACAGGTATAGAGCCTACAAGAAAGATATATATATCAAGAAAGCGCGCTATGCGAAGACGTATTTTAAATGAAGATGAGTTGATGAAAGTGTTAGAAAAGCACCATTTTGAAGTGGTTTACTTTGAAGGACTCTCTGTTAAAGAACAAGTTGATCTGATACGCTCTGCAAAAGTGGTTCTAGCACCCCATGGAGGAGGGCTTACTAATTTAATTTTTGCGCATCCTAAAATTACGCTAATTGAAATTTTTCATCCACAGCAGCGCGTATTCTGCTTTAAGAATTTGGCTTTTTTTAAGCAAATGAACTACGTCTCGCTTAATTCAATTCCTCAAGGAGGAGAGAAAGATAGTACCGTGAATGTTGCTGAGATCGACGAAGTTTTGACTAGTCTAGTACAATAGATACTTTTTACGGATAGGTAAGAAGGTTTTACGTGCCTCTTGACACATCTTTCTCAGTGTATATACGGCATACTTTTCTTTATTGAGTATTTGGTATACTTCCTCCGTTCCATTAGCTTTGCAAAATAGCTCTTTGTTGGAGAGGTTTACTTCCATCGCCTTTTTAAATTGTTCTGGATAAAGGCTCTTAAGTATGCCCATAAGTAGATATTGAGTTTCTACGGGCAGAAAGAGCTTTTTATCGGTGATGACGATTTGGATACCATGACAATCGTGAGTTGCAAAGGATCCAAAAAAAGGCCTGTAATGGATGGGTAAGAAATGAACGCCTGGAAAGCGCTGGGCGTTGAGTTCTTTGGCAAAGCGATTAGCGTCGATCCAGGGAGCTGCAACCACCTTAAAGGGAAGAGTATAGCCAATTCCTATATTTACAATTTGAAATTCTCCAAGAAACCCCGTTGTAGCAGCAAAATAGGGGGTATCTGCTTCTGGAATTTGAGGGCTTGTAGGTATCCATGCAAGGCCTGTTTCATTAAAAGACATAGAGCGCATCCAGCCTTGCATAGGGACTACAGTAAGATCACAATTGATTTGATTCTCTTGATTAAAAAGGCTTGCAAGTTCTCCTACAGTCATTCCGTGGCAGTAAGTTACGTTGACATAGCCAATAAATGAGCGCCATTTGGGGTCTAGCAAAAGCCCATCTACTGTCGTGCCCCCCATGGGGTTTGGCCTATCTGTTACAATGACCTTAATGTTTTGTTTGGCTGATTCTTCCATGACATAAAAAAGCGTGGAAATATAGGTGTAGGCGCGCACTCCAATATCTTGGATGTCAAAGATGATGACGTCGATACCCTTGAGCATGTGGGGTGTAGGTCTTCTTGTAGCTCCATGTAGAGAGTAAATAGGGATGCCATCTTCATCGATACTATTTTCAACGCTTTTTGCGGCGTGTGCAAGTCCTGTAATGCCATGTTCTGGTGCAAAAAGGGCGACTAATTTGCATTCTAAGCTATTTGCCTTTAGGAGAGATATGGTAGAGGCAAATTGTGAATTGATAGCTGTGTGGTTAGTAACAAGGCCTACGCGCTTTCCTTTTAATAATTTTTGAAAAGAAGCTTCGTTTAATAATCTATCGATACCTAAGGTGACTTTTGGCTCACTATAAGAAAAAATTTTTAAGCTGAAACAGATAAAAATGAAGATTAAAAATAATCTGATTGTTAATATGCGATTATAGTGCATAGAGGGCCAAAAATTTAAGTTTTGTGTGCTTTAATAGACTTCTTGGATAATTACGCAAGAAGTCTAATATTAACCTGAACTACGCGTTTATGTCCTTAATAATTTACAAGGTATTTGAATGTTATTCGATGCTAATCGAGTTGTCAGTATTGTTTTAGGGGGAGGAGAGGGAAAAAGGTTATTTCCCCTTACGAAATTTCGCTGTAAGCCTTCCATACCATTTGGACAATTTAGATTGATAGACATTCCTGTTTCTCATTCGTTGCATGCAAATTTTCGCAGAATTTTTGTCATTACGCAGTTTCTCTCTTATTCGCTGCATCGTCATTTATTACACACTTATCGTCTAGATAGCTTTTCTTCTGGATTTATTGAGGTATTAGCACCAGAGCAAAAGCCTGGTAAGGGAACATGGTATGCTGGAACTGCAGATGCCGTTCGACAAAACCTTGAGTATTTGGTAGATATTCCAGCAGATTACTTTTTGATTCTCTCTGGAGATCAGCTCTACAACATGGATTTTAATGAAATTGTCTCTTTTGCTTGTAAAAAAGATGCAGACCTTACAATAGCATCGATTCCTGTAAGCAGAAAGGATGCATCTCGCATGGGCATTCTCAATATTAATGAAAATGCAGATGTTACAAATTTCATTGAAAAGCCAGCTTCTTTTCAAGAGCTTGCTCCTTTTGCAACAAATGAAGCTCTTTTTAAAAAACAGGGAATAGAAAATATTGGTAAACGTGTTTATATTGGTTCTATGGGGATCTATGTTTTTAAGAGGAAGGCTTTATTCGACCTTCTGCGCTCAGAGACAGGAGAAGATTTTGGCCACCACTTGATTCCTGCCCAAATAAGGAAAGGAAAAGTTGCAGCCTATCTTTATGATGGATATTGGGAAGATATTGGAACGATAGAATCTTTTTATAATGCAAGCATATCTCTTGTTAAAAAGAAGTCATTATTTGACTGTTATGATGAAAAGCGCTCTATCTTTACAGCACATCATCATTTACCGGGTCCTAAAATTATTAAATGTAAAATGGATGGCGCTATTGTTTGCAATGGTGCTATTGTTGAGGCAAAGGAGATCGCTAATAGCATCATAGGTCCAAGGTCTATTATAGGTAAAAATTGTTCGATTAGAAACAGCATTGTTTTTGGAAATGATTTTTACGAGTCTTCTGCTTGTGATTATCAGCGCTTACCGCAAAAATTGGTAATCGATGATGGATGTCTTATTAATAAAGCGATTATAGACAAGAATGTTTATCTAGGAAAGAACGTACAGCTCATCAATAAAAACAACCTTGTTCACTATGATGGGGACAATATTTTTGTTCGCGATGGCATCATGATTGTCCCAGAAGGCGCCCATATTCCTGATGGATTTGTATTTTAAATGAGCGTCTTTGCACTTTCAGATCTTCATCTCTCTTTTGGAATTCCAAGTAAAAGCATGGAAGTGTTTGGAGAAAAGTGGTTTAATTATCAAGAAAGGATAAGGGATAATTGGTGTAGGGCCGTATCTCAAGAGGATCTTGTTCTTATTGCTGGAGATATATCTTGGGCAATGGATTTGGAGCATGCGCTAGTTGATTTGGAGTGGATCCATGCGCTTCCTGGAACTAAATTAATATTGAGGGGTAACCACGATTATTGGTGGCCATCTTTTTCCAAGCTTAAGCAGTTTCTTCCCCCTTCCATTCATTTTATTCAGAATAATGCTTTTAGTTGGGGCGATATCTCTTTTGCAGGTAGCAGGCTTTGGGATACACAGGAGTATTCTTTTGGCTCAATCAGTGCCTATTCTATTGATGAAAAAACTCTTGCTTCAAAGATGAAAGATGAAGATGAATGTAGAGCGGATGAGAAAATCTTTCAAAGAGAGTTGCAGCGCTTAGAGATTAGTTTGCAAGCATTAGACCAAAAAGCGCGCTTACGTGTAGCTTTAACGCATTATCCGCCAATTGGTTTAGATTTAAAGTCGTCAAGGGCCGCAGAGCTTTTGGAAAAATATAGGGTAGACATCTGTATTTTTGGGCACTTACATGGGCTAAGAGGCGATGTAGGGCCTCTTTTTGGTAAAAGGGGTTCTGTTTGTTATGTCTTAACTTCTTCTGACTATCTTCAGTTTTTCCCTATCAAAATCATAACCTGAGCTAAAATATTATCGTCTACAGGATTGTCTGAAAGTATGTGTTCTCTTTTTTTGAGTAGTTGTTGAATTGCATTTTCTTCTTTTTCTTTATCAAGACAGCAATAGTATTGCATCGTGCTAAGTAAAAGATCTTGTAGCTGGTCTTCAGATTCTAAAAAAGGAATAGTTTTTTTTGCGAGAGTTAAAAATAGTTGTTCATCTGCACAATGAGATAGGAATTGAAGTGTTTCTAGGTAAAGTTCTAGGTCAATAGGCTCTTTTTGGATGAGCTCTTTAATAATGCTATTGGTCTTGCTTGGATTAGTAGATAAAAAAAGCCTTGCTTGTAGTAGGTTAAACCAGTCTTTATCTATAACAAAGGGGTAAAAACCATCTATAAGTTCGCTTGCATATGCATACTGTTCTTGGTCTAACTTTTCAGCGATAAAGTCGTATAAAAATGCTTCAAGATCATGTATTGAGTGAGTTTGAAGCATCTTAAATAATAATAAGGGATCTTCCCCTGCGTCGACATTTTCTTCTAAAATAGATAGAATAGTGCTAAGGGATAATTGTAAAAGCTCTTCTTGTTTATGTGTTTCTTGATCATACAAACAGATTTGCTCGTCTAGCTCATCGCAAAAAATAGATAGAGGGCGCTTTTCTGGAACAAGTCGTCTCCATAATTCAAAAAGTATAAGAAAAATATGGTCTTCTGTTTCTGTGTCAGTATTTTCTAGTACAAGGCATTCTGTAAGTTCTTCTGGGGAGTGTACCTCTTCGGCGTAGGCAAGAAAGCTTTGATGGTTCAACGAGATTTTTAAAGAGGCAAGTGTGTTGAATAAAGAGGAGAGCTCTTTTTTTCTGTAGTCTTCAATTTTCCAATGAGGGATACTCTCATTTTTATTTTGTAGATAGTCTGCTTTTAATAGATTGTAGATAGCTTTTTGTTCTAATTGCATAATGCATGAAGTCTTTATGTTACGGTAAGTCTGGTATTATACTGATAATGAATTAGTTATGCAATTTTTTTAAATCTTTAAATTTTATGTAGACAAAACAATCTAAAACAGCTAGATGGTTATAATATATACAAACAAGTTCAAGAATTGGTTTGTGTATAAATAGATAGCAGTAAAATGAGTATAGGGTATACTTTAGCGTACTTATTTTAAGAGTTATTTTAAGAATAATTAAGTATAGATTTTAATGGACACATTATTAAAAAAAGTTGTTTTTAACAGGTCATCATTGGGCTGTTTTAGTATGTTGTTTGTGCAGCAATTGCTTGTTGCTTCCTCGACACTGTGGCTTTCCCTGCTTTCAGATGATATAGAGTCAGGAAATAATTTTGTTTTCTTTTTAATCCTATACCTCACATCCCTTGTAATCCCCTATCTTCCAGAAGCCTTTTCCATGGTTTTCAATAATACCTGGAAGCAAAATGCCTATGCCTATTTGATTCATCGCTTTGTGGAAACAAGAAAAGAAGATGCTGTTGTATGGAATAATAAAACTTTGAAAGAAGATACAATGACTATTTTGACTGCAGAGGGTCAGAATACTTTAAATATGGCTGTAGATCATATTTACAATTTTATGTATTATTTTCTACACATTGTACTTAATATTATAGCAATTTCCTTATTGATTGATGCCAAGTTTGCAGTGGGTTATTTGGTAAGCTTATGTTTTGTTGCGATTTTGATGAAAGTACAGTACAAGAAGCAGACGGGGCTTGCTAAAGAGACTCAAGATGCGCGTATTCATTTGGGTCGTTCTTTGCTCTCTTCTTGGGATAATGTGCTGCTTGGAAATAAGTATAATTTTAATCTTTGGATTAGGAAAACAGGTGCCTATTTAGGTGCAGCAACGCGCTTGAACCTATCTTCTGCAATTTTTAATCAATCGCTTACTGTCATTGTGACGATAATTATTTTTTTGCCCTCGATCATTGTGGCTCTTGATGCCTTGGTTACAGATAGACATAATCCTGCAATATTACTTGCATTGTTACTTACATTGCCGCGTATGTTTTCTATTTTGGATTATACGCAATTGGGCCTTAGTTATATTGCACAATGGCCCGTACACCGAACTAAACTTGATACGATTGAAACCATTTTAAAGCCGCCAGTAACCCCATTAGACTCTTTAGAAAATAGAATTTCCTGGTCAAAATTGATATTTACGCCTCCCTTGCCATTTCCTATACAGGCTCTTCTTTCCTATGACAAACAATTTGCAGAGTCGGCGCAGGTTGTAGAAGGCGTAACTGTCTACACACATCCCTGTGGGCGCTATACATTGAGGGCAGACAATGGAGCTGGAAAGTCTACATTTCTCATCGTTGTAAAAAAGCATTTGGGTGAGCATGCATTTTTTCTTCCTAATAATCACAATCTTTCATTTCTTGCAAATGATCAATCAGCATCATCTGGAGAAATGCTAAAGCACCAACTTTTAGAGATACGTAATAATGTGGATGTTAAAGTATTACTTTTAGATGAGTGGGATGCTAATCTTGACGAGGGAAATCAGCAAGAAGTTTCCTCCGTAATTGATGAGCTTTCAAAAGAGCGTCTAGTGATAGAAGTGCGCCACCGCAATTAATTTGTGCGTAATATTCTAGAATTTGTTAAAATGCGTGTATGAAAAATATTGGGATTCTAATGGAAGAATATATCATAGAGTCAGTAAGAGAAAGTAGCGCGGCATTACAGCAACTCCTAGAGCCTAAGTCGGTTGCGTTCATGGATGAGGCGGCAAAACTTCTTGCTCATTGTTTTAGAGTGGGTAATAAAGTTATTATTGCTGGTAATGGTGGTAGCCTTTGTGATGCAGCACATTTTGCAGAGGAGTTAACTGGGCAATTTCGTCAAAAAAGAAAGGCCCTTCCTGCAATTGCACTGACGGATTCTTCCCATATTACCTGTGTTGGAAATGATTTTGGCTTTGATCAAATTTTTGCGCGAGGTGTTGAGGCCTTTGGAAAAGAGGGAGATATATTTGTAGGTCTTTCAACAAGTGGTAATTCAAAAAATATTATCTATGCTTTTGAGACAGCCAAAGCTCTTGGTTTGTCTACTATTGCCTTTCTTGGAAAAAGCGGAGGTATGCTCAAGGGGTTTGCAGATTTAGAAATTTCCATTGATGGTTTTTCTACATCTGATCGCATTCAAGAAGCCCATATGGCTGCCATCCACATCATTATTGAGATGGTTGAAAAATATCTTTTCGATAATGCAGTAGAGCTAATGGAAACATTGCTTTTGAAAGAAGAATGTACGACTCCTTAGAAGCTCTTGTTTTAAGCGTGACCAGAGGTAAGCAAAGAGGCATTGCTGTGTCCCTCTTGCGCTCGTTTCTTTTTTGTTTGAGTCTTGGATTTAGATGCATATCTACTTTGCGCAGTAAAGCCTATGACAGGGGTTTTTTAAAACAATCAAGGGTATCTGTTCCTGTGATTAGTATAGGTAATATTGTTGCAGGTGGTACGGGAAAGACTCCTACAGTTATGATGATTGCTGACATAATAAGCAAAGAACATAAGATAGCTATTCTTTTGCGAGGATATCGCTCAGATGCGGAAAAAAAAGAGCTTCCGACTTTAGTAGGCGCCTCTTCTGATATCTTAAAAGTCGGTGACGAGGCTGTTTTGCTAGCAAAAAGATTGCCCAATGCCTTAGTAGTTGTTTGTAAAGATAGAAAAAAAGGGGCTGGTGCTGCTATTCAAAATGGAGCAACTCTTCTTATATTGGATGATGGGTTTCAACATCGAAGGCTTAAAAGAGATCTGGATGTCGTTGTAGTGGACGCACAAAAACCTGTTGGTAATAATTATTTTTTGCCAAGAGGGCCTCTTCGTGAATCTTCTAAAGCCTTGAAAAGAGCTCACTTGATTGTGCTTACAAATTGTCACAATAAAGAAGAGAGCAACAATGCTATAGAATATTTAGAAGCCTATACGGATGCGCCCGTTGTTTGTACTGCTCCTTGTATTGAGGGTATTTATGATTTTAATGACAAAGAACAAAAGATTTCTTTGGAAGGAAAGAAGGTTGCTATTTTCTGCGCCATTGCACATCCAGAGAATTTTAAAAAAACAGTAGAATTAGCAGGTGCCAAAGTCGTTCATGAGTTGTACGGAATGGATCATAGAGCATTTTCTGCAAAAGATTTAAAGAAATTTAGAACAGATGCCTATTTAAAAGGCGCTCTTATGCTTCTTTGTACAGAAAAAGATCGTGTCAAAATAATAGAAGAGTTTACATTACACGAACAGATAGCTTTGATGTGGATTAAGATGAAATTGCAAATAAAAGGGAATTGTCCGGATGAGTAAAATAGTGACTATTCAGTTACCCAAGCTTGGGGAAAGTATATTGTCAGCAACTGTTGTGCAATGGTTGAAGAGGCCAGGAGACAGGATAGAAAAAGATGAAGCTATTTTAGAGGTGTCTACTGATAAGGTAAATAGTGAAATCCCCTCTCCTGTTGCAGGTATTTTAAAAGGGATCTTAGTGCAGGTGGATGAGGAAGTAGAAGTAGATGCTCCCCTTGCAGAAATTATTTTGGAAGCAAATGAACCTAAAACATCAGAGAAAAAAGCTGTTATTGAAGAAAAGCGCGTAGAAAGGCCTCTTTCAAGTAATCAGGAGATGCATGGTTTCTATTCACCTGCAGTAGTTCAGATGGCTCAAACAGAAGGCATTTCTTTTAAAGAACTAGAAAAAATAAAAGGTACAGGATCTTGTGGACGTATTACAAAAAAAGATCTAGAGGTTTATTTAAAGAGAGAGTCTGTTCAAGAATCTATTCCATTAGACACTCCTTCCAAAATTAAAATTACAGGGCTTAGAAAAGCAATTGCTGACACCATGCTTCGCTCTTACCAAGAGATTCCTCATGCGGCATTGCTCAATGAAATAGATGTTACGGAAGTAATGATGTTCATTGCCAGGGAAAAAGAGAGTTTTCATAAGAAGTTTGGCGTGAAACTTACTTTGACAAGTTTTATCATAAAGGCAATTGCAAAGGCGCTGATGGAGTACCCCCTTTTAAATGCTTCTATTGAGGGTGATTCGATTGTCGTTAAACAATCTATCAATGTAGGAGTAGCTGTAGCGGTAGATCAAGGGGTTATTGTTCCAGTAATTAAGGATGTTGGGAATAAATGCCTTGTCGATATTGCTAAGAGTGTAGCTGAATTAGCTGAAAAGACACGTACATCTAAATTACAACACGATGATGTTGTAGATGGCACCATAACGCTTACAAATTTTGGAATGACAGGTACAAAGCATGGTTTTCCCATCATTAGACAGCCAGAAGTTGCCATCATTGGGGCTGGTGCTGTACAAAAACGCGTTGTAGTTGTTGAGAAAGATTTGATAGCCATTCGAAGTATGATGGATATGACTTTATGTTTTGATCACAGGGTAGTAGATGGTCTTTATGGGTGTGGTTTTATCAACGCTATAAAAGAGCATTTACAGAACCCTTTAGAGGTGTCTTAGACGGGATAGACGGGAGTGTCATCGAGAGTATAGAGATTTTCAAGCTTGATGACATCTAACTTTTCTGTGAGCTTTTGGTGTAAGAGGGCAATGGACTCTCTGGGTACAACGCCATTTTCTGATAAAAATCTACAACACCATTGCTCAGAGCAACTTATTTCTGAATGAAATTTTGGAAATGTTTCGACACCTTGGTTTTTTATCTCTGCAAGCTTTAGATTAGGTGTTTCGCATGCTTTTAGAATACTAACGAGCTCTTCGCAATCAATTCTGTGATAAACGTAAAAATCACAACCGACAAGCTCCCTTCTTTTAATGGAGAGGATAGTGCTTTTGAGGGGTTTAAATGTATATTTGTGAAATAGAGTTATTGGTAATGTGCTAGGACCTGTGCCAAGCCTTTTAATGAGTGCATCGGCAAATTCTTTTGTTCCTACGCATTCCTTGCTAGAAGACTCATGATAAATGTCTTGTGTATGTATGCCCTCTTCTACTGTTTTGAGCCAGGCATTGTTAACAAGTGTGGCCGTTTCTGGCTGATTAATGTGTACAAGCATGTTTACAGCTGCCAATATAAGGGCTGAAGGGTTTGCAATGTTTTGAAAAGCCTTTTTTGGTGAAGAGCCATGAACGGTTTCAAAAAGAGCTTGAGTATCTCCAATACTTAAAGAGGGCAAAAGACCAATGGACCCTGCAAGCCCTCCTGCAATATTAGATAGCACATTTGCATAGAGATAAGGCAAGACAATGCAGTCGAATATTTCGGGAGTGTTGACTAAACTTACACATCCAGTTTCTAAATCAAGATACTCATGTTCGATGTGTGGATATTCTTTTGCAATGATATCAAACAGGTAGCGAAAAATACCATCTGTTAGCAACATACTATCTCTAGTAAAGCAAGTCACTTTTTTTCTATTATTTGCAAGGGCATATTCAAAGGCATAATGAATGATTTTTTCACATCTTTCCTTACTCATGCTTCTTATGCTGTGGGCGATATTTGGAGTTTGCTGGTATTCAGTGTGGGCATTTAAAGTTTCTTCGTTATATTTGATTACAGTAAGATTTGTATGTGGAGATTTTGCAGGTATAAAGGGAGAGAAGGAAATAGAGGGACGAATGTTTGCATAAAGTGCAAGTGTAGAGCGCAAAGCGGAGGTTGTGCTGTTAAAATTGCTACCACGAGGAGTTGTGGTGGGCGCTTTTAATAAAACTTTTACGTCTTGGATGATGCGCCAGGAAGAGTCGTCAATACCATTTATATTGCCTTGTAGGTAGATATCCTCTCCTATTTCTATTTTATTGATTTCGATGTTGGCTCCAGCTGCATCGAGAATTTTTAGCGTTACTTGCATGATCTCTGGGCCAATTCCATTGCCAAAAGAAACTGCAATGGGTACTTTTTTTTCCATGATACTCGCCTTTTAAGCTGTTTTATGGAAAACTATCAAGTATACACAAATAAGTTCAAGAATTGCTTTGTGTATACATATATATATCTTATGTAGGCAAGGAATTTAATGTTCGATAAGCTTTTTCGCAGTCAACAAAAGTATATTAATTATTTTTTTGATCATTTGGATATTGAGCTTTCAGAAGAATTACTTCAAAAGCTTTTGAGTTGTACGGGTATAGTTTTTTTTACGGGAGTGGGAAAGAGTGGTATTATTGCTCAAAAAATTGCTGTAACACTGGTTTCTACGGGTACTAAAGCTATTTATTTATCTCCTACAGACACCTTACATGGCGATTTGGGAATTATTACAAAAAATGATATATTTGTCTGTTTTAGTAAAAGTGGAGAGAGCGAAGAATTATTGCAGCTGCTTCCTTTCATCCGAAATAAAGGCTCCTTTCTTGTTGCAATTGTCTCTAATTTGAAAAGTAGACTTGCAAGGGCGTGCGATATGGCAATCCATCTTCCTCTAGAGAGAGAGCTTTGTCCTTTTGATTTGGCACCAACGACTTCTACAGCTATACAGCTCATTTTTGGGGATGTTTTAACAGTAGGTCTTATGCGAGCGCGTAATTTTAGTTTAAGTGAATATGCAATTAACCATCCAGCAGGGCGCATTGGCAGAAGGACTACGCTTCTTGTTAAAGATATTATGTTAACAGGAGAAAAGCTTCCTTTGTGTAGAAGATCAGATAAGCTTGTAGATTCACTTGTAGAGCTTTCTGATAAGAGGTGTGGGTGTTTGCTTGTTATTGATGATAAGATGCATTTAGAGGGGATTTTTACAGATGGGGATTTAAGAAGAGCGTTGCAGACTTTTGGCGCCTCTGTTTTGGAAAAAGGGATGGAAAATTTAATGGTTAAATCACCAAGGTTTACTATACCTGAAAAGCTTGCATGGGAAGCTATGCAGTTCATGGAAAATGATATAGTAAAACCAATTACGGTTTTGCCAGTTATTAAAGAGGATAAACTTGTAGGCCTTGTCAAAATGCATGACCTTATACAAAGTGGATTATAATTTATGGAAATGATACCTGTTGCCGCATTGACGGCAATTCTTATTGCCTTTTTTGCTGGATATTTTTTAATTGTTTTTGAGCACAATTTAAAAATCAATAAGGCGGCAGCTGCGCTTTTGATGGCAGTTGTTTGTTGGTCGATCTACTTTGTGTGGATTGGAAAATCTACAACAGAGAGTGTTCATTCACTTTTGGAGCACTTTTCTTCCGTTGGTGGTATCGTGTTTTTCTTGCTTGGAGCCATGACAATTGTAGAGTTAATTGATTCACATAAGGGCTTTAAAATTATCACGGATTTTATTACGGTGCGCTCTAAGAAAAAGTTATTGTGGTCGACTGGGTTTATTGCCTTTTTTTTATCTTCTGTTCTGGATAATTTAACAGCTACCATTGTAATGGTATCTCTTCTTCGTAAACTTATACCCGATAAGGAAGATCAAAAAGTATTTGGAGCTATGATGGTTATTGCAACAAATGCAGGCGGTGCATGGACTCCTATTGGTGATGTAACAACTACAATGCTTTGGATTGGAGGGCAAATTTCTAGCATAGGGATCATTAAAGCTCTATTTTTACCAAGCGTTGTCTGTCTTGCTGTGCCTTTGTTTTTTCAATCTTTTCTTTTAAAGGGTGAATATGCTGTGCAGATTCAGCCAGATATTTCTATTGGTAGAGCAGAGCCAAAAGCAAAACTTATCTTTTGGGTAGGTGTTGGCTCTTTGATTTTTGTTCCGATATTTAAAATGATCACAGGCCTGCCTCCTTTTATGGGTATTTTACTAGGTCTTGGTATTATGTGGTTAGTAACGGATTTGGTTCATTATAAATATGAGCAAAGAGAGCACTTGAGGGTACCTCATATATTGACGAGAGTGGATGTCTCTGGTGTTCTATTTTTTCTAGGAATATTACTTGCTGTTAATGTTTTAGATGTTACGGGGCTGCTCAAGAATGTAGCTATTTGGTTGAGTAATCATGTTCCAAGTCAAGAAATTGTTGCGGGATTAATTGGTCTGGCTTCGGCAATTATTGATAATGTACCCCTTGTTGCTGCAACAATGGGTATGTATGATTTAAGTACCTTTCCAATAGATTCTAAGCTATGGGAGATGATTGCATATGCCGCAGGTACGGGTGGTAGTATTTTAATTATTGGTTCAGCTGCGGGCGTTGCTTTCATGGGTCTTGAAAAGGTGAGTTTTATGTGGTATTTAAGACGAGTATCTTTTCTTGCCTTTATTGGATACATAGCAGGTTTTTTAACTTATCTTGCAACAACAAGTTGGGTATAAGTTTTCCGATTTTTTAACTCATTGAAAATGAGCGCATTATGTTGTAATGCGCTCTGATATTTTACAGGGTTTTGAAAAAGACCTTGCGAAAAATTGCGATTATTCAGTATCTTCATGCATTCCTTCAGACGTTAGCGTTTAAGAAGATGTTATTCTTAAAGTGTGTTTGACATGTCTGATTGGTAAACAGTATCGTGAATACTGATGTTCTTTTGACAGTAAAAGTGAAACAATGTGCAAGCCTAAAAACAAGAAATGAGGGCTTGTGCGGTAGAGTAATTTTTTTTATTCTACAGCCTTTTTCAAAGATTTTAATTTATAGAGAAGTAACTGTATCTATAGTAACTGTATCTATAATAGTATATTAAATCAGATTTTATTTTTTCGAGAATTTGATCTTGGTTCAGATTGAATGCTGACGGCGTGGATGAGGCATGCGAGTCGAACGAACTAGTTTACTAGTTAGT
>JARLHF010000050.1 GCA_031292375.1 Chlamydiales bacterium | reverse complement strand
GGAAAAACATCTACAGGCTGGTTTTATGGGTTTAAGTTACATGTTATTGTCAGTGATTGCGGTGAATTATTAGCGTATATGATTACAACTGGTAATATTGATGATAGAAAACCAGTCCCTGAACTTGCTAAAGATATATTTAGAAAATTATTTGGGGATAAGGGGTATATTAGCTTAGAATTAGGAAACATATTGTTGGAAAAAGGTCTTCAACTTTACCAAGGATGAATCCTTTGAATGCAGATGGTGTAAAAAAGTAAAAAAAAATGGGAGAGAAATTTCCTTTGATTACAAAAGCATTGATTTCAAGAAAAGAGTTTGTTGATTTGATGCTATACAAGTCAGCAGATAATCTAACAACAGAGGATTTTGATTGGTTGTGCACGTATGGTTTAGACACAAGGTTGTTATTTCAAAAGGGTATTGCAGACTTGACTTTCTTAAATGCGAGCTTGCCTAAACCTCTCTCGTACGATCAGGCCACCAAGACTTTAGACTCTGTTCCTTTGGCACCTCCTGCTCCTCCTTCACATCCATATGATGATAATGTGAGCGGTTAAAGGTTATGCTTCGAGGGTTTTGAGGCGCTCTTCTAGTTTTTCGATGCGCTTTACGTATTTTTCTATGTTGCGCAAATAAACAGACTGCCTGTTGTGCTCGGTAAGTGGAAGCATAGGAGCTCCTGCATATTTACCACCTGGCTCTTCGATAGATTTTGCCGCAGCACCCCTTGCTGCTATGATGACACCATCTGCAATGCTTACATGTCCAATAAGTGCTGATTGGCCTGCCATGACGACATGTTTGCCTGTTTTAGATGAGCCTGCAATGCCTGTTTGAGCCACGATTAAGTTGTGCTCTCCGATGTGTACGCCATGGGCGATTTGAACGAGATTGTCTATCTTTGTGCCCTTACAAATACGTGTCTCTGTAAACCTTCCTCTATCAATTGTTGTATTGGCACCTATTTCTACATGATCTTCAATGACTACAATGCCTACCTGATCTAGTTTTGTATGGATCCCTTTTTCATCTGTAGAGTAGCCAAAACCACAAGAGCCAATAACTGCTCCTGATTGCACGACAACATGGTTGCCAACTCTACAATGCTCTCTTATGGTTACATTGGGATGAATAAGGCAGTAAGAACCAATTTCTGTAAAGGCCCCGATGTAGGATCCTGCACTTATGGTTGTGTTAGATCCAATTTTTGCACCTTTTTCAATGGTGACAAAAGGGCCAATGGTTACATCTTTTCCAATAGATGCATCTTTATCTATGCATACTTGTGTGTGGATGCCTTCAAAGTAAGTTTTTGTTTTTTTATCTGCATAAAAAATATCGACAAGGATCTGAAAAGACTTGGAAGGGTCTTCTGAAATGAGATAGTTATGACCAGGCAAGAGGGGCGTTTCTTGCTTTACAAAGATGGCGCCTGCTTTTGAGCGCTGCATAGCGCTCAAATAGCGGCGGTTGGCAAGAAAAGAGAGGCTCTTTTCTGTAGCGGAGTCTAGGTCAGCCACATTATGAATTTTATAAGTTTCATCGCCCACAAGCTTTGTTGAAGTGAGAGAGGCAACTTCCTTAAGGGTATAACTTGGTTGTGAATTTAAAGACATCCGCGTGGTCGTCCTGGATTTGATGGGTTTTTATGGTTTTGCAGGAACTTTGTTTGCAGCTGCTGCACTTGCATCAGGTGCTTTTGCAGCTGTTTTCTCTTCTGCATCGAAGCGCTTGTCTAGTTCTACAACGACATCTTTAGTAATATCAAGAGCTGGAGCATAGTAAAAGCATGCATCTTCATTCAAGACAAGGTTGATACCTTTTTCTTTAGCAACAGATTCAGAAACCGCGCTTACTTTTTCTCCAAGTTCATGAATGAGTTTGAAGTTTGCCTGGTTTAAAATTTGGTAATATTGGTTTTGATAGCGCCCAAGTTCTTGGCTTAAAGATTGAAACTTTGTTTTAAGGTCAGCTTCAGCTTCGGTAGAAAGGCTATCTAAGTGTTCTGGGTCATTGAGTTTGTTTGCGATATCTTCTAACTCTTTTTCTGTCTTTTCAAGTATTGTGGACATTTGATCTTTTAAAGATTCAAAGGCCGCTTGTTCAGCTTTTCCTAGCTTTGATTGTTCAACACAAGCTTTAAAGTTAACAACTCCTACATGAAGAGCAACTTCAGAAGAAGATGAGGGCTTTACTGCGCTGTTTTGTGCACTTGCAGCAGAGCTTAGAAGTAAAAAAGGTACTACTAGACTAATAAGGGTATGTTTTTTCATAAGATTCCTTTTGAGTTTTTAACCAATTAGTAATTTAGGTTGGAGCTTTCCACACAATAGGAGATACTCCGGATCTTCTTAAAATGATAGCAAAAAATGATGAGTTAAAGATTAGAACCTACCTCCAAATGAGATGAAAAATCTTCTAACATCAGCTCTATATTGGGGGTTGATAGGCCATCCCATACCGACGATGATAGGTGTGTTCTCCATAACTTCTATACGAAGGCCCAAACCATAAGAAAAGCGTAGAGTATCGATGTAGAAGCGTCGATCAGATACAGCACCACCATCAAAGAACGCAAAGGCATCAACACGGCTGAAAATTCTGTGTAGATACTCCTCTGAGATTAAGAGAGAGGAAATACCGCCCTTAGGATCGCTTGTGGTGAATTGAGGTCCAATAGAGTATCCACGGTATCCACGAACAGTTACTTCACCACCCAAGTAGAGGCGCTCGCCCATGGGTAGATTGTCAGCATTAGTCCTGCCAAAAGGATCTATGAATTGCAAGTCACAGCGTGTTTTAAATGTGCCTTTACTGCTTACAGAGAAATAGTAGGAGTTGATATAAGACATAGAGGCAAAGCGAAAGTCTCCACCAAGACCTGCAAATTCTAAATCTAACTCAGAGCGAAAACCCCTTGTTGGTTTGTGTGGGCAGTCAGTAGAGTCATAAGTAATTGTGGGGCCAATTGCAGAAATCATACCATGACTACTCTCTTCCTGCCTTTGCTCGGGTGTTGGATTGCCGTTGACGGTAGTATAAGAGTTTTGCAAGCGATAGTTCCATCCATAGCGAAGGAAGTCATTGATAGAGTACGTTGCATGTAATTTTACGCCCGTTGACTTGACACTGTAGTCTTCTGTTATACCACGATTCTCTGTGTGTTCTACATCAAAGCCAACAATCCATTTGGTATCCATAAAGTAGGGCTTTGTCCAGCGCAAAAGGTAGCTACTGGTTTTAATACCAATGCTTGTGCGCAGTTGTAAGAATTCGCCATTTCCCCTAAGGGCATTGGCGCCTTTAGTGAGGGCATTGAAAATGCCTTCATGGTTAAAGTTACGCTCTGTTATCTCAATTCCACCAAAGAGGCTGTCAATTGTGCTAAACCCAAAAAATACGCCAAAAGAGCCTGTACAGGACTCTTTTACTTCGATGTGAACATCTCGGTAGCGATTACATCCTTCATCTGAGTCATGTTGCGATTTAACAGGGTATACATTGACGCACTCGAAGTAGCCAATTTTCTTTAGTCTGCATTCTGTTCCCTCTAGTTTTCTTGAATTGAAAATTTCCCCTGGAATCATGAGAGATTCGTGTAAGATGACAGATGTTTTCGTATGTGTATTTCCAAATACTTTTACAAGACCTACTCTGTACTGCTGTCCCTCTTCAATTTCAAAATGTACATCATATGCATTTTTATGTTCGCAAAGCTTAGGAATAAAGTTGACATAGGTCTCTATATACCCCTTAGAGCCATAATAGAGGGTAAGGCATTGAGATGCCTCTCTTAGTTTGTCTGGTGAAAAAGGCTCTCCTGGATGGGCATTGAAATGCTTTTGCACCATTTCATCAGAGAGTATATGATTGCCACAAAATGTAATGTTGCCAAAGTAGTAACGCTCGCCCTTATAGGCAATAATTTTTACGATGATGCGATCTTTTACATTGGCTTCTGATGCACAAATTTCGACTCTTGCATCGGAATACCCCTCATTTTGTAAGAAGTTTGTGATGATTAGCTTGTCATGTTCTAGTGCTTCTGGGTGGAACGTTCCTGTTTTTGTGTACCAGCTAGTAAAGCAGCAGTACTCTTTTGTAACCATAAGGTTTAGGATACGTCTTTCTTCACATTCATCAAGACCTTCAAACTTAATGCAGCTAATATGACCTGCTTGTCCTTCTCGGATACAAATTTCTATATCAACTTCATTTGTACAGACATCTTCAAAAATGCAGTAATCAAGTTCTGCTTCAAAGTAGCCCTTTCTAATGTAGTAAGCTCTTAATTTATTAAAGGCCTCATTAAATGCATGTCTATCGAAGGGGGTATGGGGTTGAATTTCAAGTTCTTTTTGTAAGCGCTTAGTTTTGACGGTGTCATTACCTTTCCAGGTGATACTTCTGATAACTAATTTGGGATAAATATCAAGAATGATATAAGCTTTACCCTCTTTAAACTCGAGGTGAGGAATTACATGGTCGCACTCATTTGCAAGCATTTTTAAGTCGCAATCGAAATCAACTTGGGAGAAGGGTGCACCCTCCCTTGTCTTTAGTTGTTTAACCAAGTTGCCAGCATCTACTGATGAGTGAGGAGTTGCTTTTTTTATGACAATATCCATCTTAGCAACGCATACAGGAGGACAAACTATAGGCTCTGCTCCAAATAGTCGACAGGAGAGAAAAATAAGAGATAGTAAAAGAAAAGAGGAGAAGTATTTGGTCATAAGTTATTATCTTGTTACTCAAAAAGTGGCCATAGTAAACCTCTTCTGACTAAATAATCAAGTACAAAGGACTTGCTAATGAAATATCCGCTTCATCTTCAAAAACTCATGAATGTTATTAGAAAGCTGCCAGGGGTTGGAAGCAAAACAGCTGAGCGTTATGTTTTTCACATGCTTTCTTGGCAAGAGGGGGAATTAAAAGAGATGAGTAAATTGGTAGGGGATCTTTTTTTACATCTTGGATCATGCTCTGTATGTGGTACTCTAATGGACAAAACAGAGTGCAATTTTTGCAAAGATGAATCGAGAAATCAGTCGGTTATTGCAGTTGTAGCTTCGCAAAAGCAAGTTTATGCATTGGAGGAAACGGGTACTTATGATGGTCTTTATCATGTAATGGGAGGAGTTTTTTCTCCATTGGATGGGATGAAGCCAGAGGCGCTGACATTAGAAAAATTAAAATCAAGAGTAGCAGGTGATAATATTAAAGAAATTATTATAGCATTCGATGCAACGCTAGAAAGCGATGCAACAGCTTTATTTATTAAGGATCAATTAAGAGAGTTCTCTGTAAAAATTTCAAGACTAGGATACGGTATTCCCGTGGGAAGTTCACTTGAATATTTAGATGGGGGAACACTTGCTCAATCACTAAAAAATCGTAGTTATTTTTAGTGAAATGGATTATAATAATTCTTATTAATATTAAGGATTTAAATAATGACTCAACCTGTTAGAAGTAATAGCTCTTCTCCTTTCAAAGAATTAGATTTAGCGGCGTCTACTTTGCAAGCAAGCCAACCTGTCGAAGTTGGGGCTGCTACAGCTGTTTTAGGAAATCAATCCTGTCCAAAAAAACTGTTAGCATATAATGCTTACTTTGGTAGTACATCTTCTCTTGAAAAGGGCTCTTTATATGCAGGACTTGTAAATGATTTGCAAAATTTAGGTAATGAAGAACTTCAAGAGGCATACTCTGCAATTGAAAAGGCATTTCGAGCAGTTGAGCATAAAAAGTCAATTAGTGCTTGGATTCAGCAAGGGGATTTATTAGATGCAATTGATTTTCTTGTAAAAAAGAGTTGCGGAAAGCTTTCCTTTCTAAGAGTTTCTCGTGGCTTGATAACTGATGCAAATGAAGAGAAAAGAGATGTCCTTTTAATTCCTTACGGGAAGATTAGGGCCATCAATGAACGCGTTGCCTCTTCAAGTTTTCATTCATTTCAACATATTTATCAGGAGTTAAAAGGGGAACTTGCAGTTGAGAGTTCTGATGTTGCAAAGCAAGTTATAAAGATAGTTACAAGGCAAAATATACCTTTTTTTAAGCGCGTTATTCAATTCATTTTGTATATCATTACATGCATTTTGGGCTTTTATTACAGAAGAAAGAGCTCTTTAGAAAAGATTGCTAAAGTATCTTTAGGGCTCAATATTACACCTTTTGAAATGCTTGAAAGAAAAATGTACAAGATGGATGGCTCTACAGAAGATGTATTAGAATACAGAGGTCCAAAAACGCTTTTTGGAAAGTCTTTAAAGGAGTTTCAACAAGTTAATGAATGGTTTGCACGAGATTTAATTACAGAAGCAAGAGCGTTGTACACCGAGAAAGCAATCAGAAAAGAAGTAAGTCTCGACATAAAATATGGGCCTATGGAAAAAGGCAGTAGAGTTGTTATTGCCAATGCAGACTCTAGATTACGCTTTCATATAATTGAGAAGGATCAATTTGGAGAGTCCTTTGAGCTTACAGGAAAAGTATTAAGTCATGAATCTGCACTTCTAGCAAAAGCTGTAAGTGATAATCCTATCTATTATCAGGAAAGTCATAAGTTTTCTACAAAGCATCTTCTTGGAAGAACAACAGAAGATTCAATGCGTCCTAAAAAGCTTCCAGAAGCACAAAATGGAAAGTTGTTTGTAAGAGAAGCTCAGCATGAACTCTTGGGTGCTGCATTTCGCTTTTTTGATAAGCGAGGAGCAATTCAAGTAATACAAAGGCTTGCACCGGCAGATATTCATAATTACGTGGCTCCTCTCGATGGTAAACCTCTTAGTCATTTAGAGGCTACAAAGTATTTTTCAGAGCTTGAAACAGAACATCCCGATTTGTATGAGCAACTAAGAATTATCTTTAAAGAACAAGAAAATAGACTTGAAAGACCTTCTCAAGCAACAATTGATATTTATGGCACCGCAGACTCAGTTTCTACGGCTGCAATTGGACAAAAATCTAGCATATTGGCTCAAAATAGTCGTAAGATTATGTTTTATAAGCATGAAGATGGAAGCTTATCGATGCATGTCTTTATAGGCGCAACAGGTGTAGACCGAGTAGATGTGGATCCCTCAACAGAGCCTCTTAAGTTGGGTGCAAGACAGGGAGATATGCAGTTTGGAACGGATAAGTACGTTGCTAACAAAGAAAAAAAGCACCATGCAGCAAAAGCTTCTGCTACAAGAGATAATGAAAAGAAATTACGTCTTGGTCAGTGGCAAGGTGGCTTTCCAATCAATGGCTCTACAGTGATCTCTTATTATCTTCCAACAGACTTTTCTCTATATCCAAAGTTAGAGCAAATATCTTTAAGAGCGCATTATGGCCAGGGCAAAGATAGGGTAAAATTAGAAGCTAAAGTTCAAATGGGCTCTCCTATTCTTGTAAAGAGTGAAGTTCGTGTTACTGAAATGTTAGAAGATGCATTTTCAAATGACTTTTTTGTACAAGGTCTTTCTGAAGATGAGCTAAGCAATAGAGCAATTGCTATTTTTAATAAGCTTGAAGAAGTAAAAACGCAGGATCAAGACTTTAAAACTCGCATCTTGAGTATGTTAAAATATTCTCCAGACAAGGATTTATTCAAAGAAAAAATCATACAAACTATTCGAGGAAGGCTACAAGTCATTCAAGAGTTGAAAAGCTTTGTAGGCGATTTAAAAGACATGCAAGATGTGGATAATTGCATGAAAGCCAAAGAAATAGGGATTGCATTTTTACAAGATGCATTAAAGGGGATAGATTTTAGCAAGCTCCCTAAAAGTTTACAGCGTATACAAGCTCTTCTAAATAAAGATAACCATACGCCAGAAGAACAAACCCTTTTGGTAAAATGGCAAAGACAATGCCTTAAGGTGCTATAAAGCAAGCCTTCAGCTTGCAATCAGAGTATTCACCTTAGAACTAAATAAATCTTGATTTTATATACACAAAATTTTATTTACTAGTAAAACAGGGTAAATAAAATGTAGGGTGTGTATGTCTTTTCCTGTTCATTTTTCAAGCGAAGTTGCTTTTCATGGTATGATGGAAGATCTTGCCCAGTATGGAGAAGAAGGACATGAGTCCTTGCAAATTCAACATACTGCTCAAGGAGATAAACTTGTAACAGCCCAAAAAGAGGGGATATGGAAGCGCATTTGGAATTTTTTTACAGGTGCTGATGAAAAAGTTGCAAAGCTTGCAGTAGAGCTCTTTACAAAAAATAAGCAATATATCGTTGTTGATAAGACCTTTGAACAAGCTTATGAAAGAATTCATAGATTTACTGCTGCACAATATATGAGTTGCCCTCTGAGCATTTGCAAAGGAGATATTCGTAAACAGCATGATGAGCGTATAGATGCAAAAATTAAACAATTGTCTTCGTTCATTCAATCTAGTAAGGAGCCACAAGATAAATCTTCGGTGTTAAATCAAGGTTTTAATAAGGCTTTAGAAAATTCTAAAGTACCTTTGCCAAATGGAACATTTATTGATTTAGCTAGATTGAGAGAAGAAGATTTTTCTGATAAAGCTATTACAAATTTTACCGAATATCTAAGGGATAGTGCATCTTTGTATTCTCTTACTAATGATGATGTAGAGAACCTTTTAAAAATAGCAAAGAGAGTAGGGTATGATGCTTTGGAATTTGCTTGCGCAGAGGTGCTTGGAAAATATGAAAAAGATGTAAATGTTATAGCAAAAGATCCTGAAGGGAATGAAATAACTATTCCAGTAAGTTCTTATTTATTTAAAATATTTACCAATGGCAAGTTCCCTCACGAAGGCATAGTTTTTAATACATAT
Organism: Chlamydiales bacterium; assembly: GCA_031292375.1. Lineage (NCBI taxonomy): Bacteria > Pseudomonadati > Chlamydiota > Chlamydiia > Chlamydiales > Chlamydiales bacterium. Next base: position 17,151 of record JARLHF010000050.1, on the reverse strand, counting down.
CCATTAAGGTTTGTTCAGGCTTTTGTTAATTATATTGAAAATAAGGGTGTTCCTTTGAACATGCTTTCAGATGAGATTTTGATAAATCTTGCCCCTTTGGCAGATGATTTCTCATGCTCATCGTTACAGGAGGCGTTAAAAGATAATCTTGGACAGCGTATGACGGACTATGTAGCAGTTGAGCTACTTAAGAAGAAGTTAGATCCTAAATCAACAATCATTCAGCTAGCAATTCAACATGTAACTAGGCAAAAGTATAGTTACAGTACTTTCGCGCCACTTGCAAAGCAGCTTGATCGAATTCCTCGAGAGAATCTAGAAGAGGTGATGCGCTCTTTGATTAAAAATAATTATATAATTGTTAATTATTGTTTAATTCTATTCAAAAATTGGTTTGAGAACAAAGGTATTCAGTTGAGTGCTCCTAATCCTACAAGCTCTCATGCTAAAATAAAAGCTTATGCATATAAAAAAAACTTTTTTATTAAAGACTTGCAAAAAGTAGCTGAAAAATATCCTTCGATTGTAAAGATATTGATTTCAAGTGAAAGATTTAATAATTACTTCTATGAGAAGCTTAACGAACGACATGATCAAGGGAAAGCATTTAAGATTACTCCTGAACAAATGGATGAGATAAAGTTTTTACTTAAAAATGGAGCTAATCCAAACTTTACGTACATATTAGGCCTTTGTATGTGTGATCAAGGTTTAGTGGATTTGGCAAAACAATATGGAGCTAAGACAAGTGTTGATTCTACGGAGTCCTTTGAGCCATATGATGAGCTTATGCGTATGGGAGGAAGGCTGACAAGAGATGAATGGAAGATTCATATTTTGTTTCTGCTAAAGAATAAAGTTTTTCCAGTAGGAAATACGAGGAATTTACACATATATACAATGGTTCTAGATATGGGAGATGAGAACTTGTTAGAAATGCTTGTAAAAGAAAACCCTAATGTAGACAGCGTGCTAAAATCAGAATATTTTCATAATGGGCTTCATAAAAAAACTTTGGAAGATGCGGTTAAGAAATATAATCCATTACCACCCTCATATGAGGAGTCTGAGCAGCAAGAAAAACTTAAGTCGTTACAAGCTTCTAGGGATTTGCCTCCTTATCCACCTCCATATGATAGTAAGGGGTAAATAGATGGTTTCTCCTGTTCGCTTTTCCAATGAGATTGCTTTCCATGCCATGCTAACAGATCTAGCCTTGTGTGGAGAGAAAGGGCATGAAGTATTAAAAATTAAACATACTCCTCAAGGGGACATACTAGTAACCACAAAAAAGAATTTTTGGCTGTGGAGGCTGATTACATGGTTATTTGTAGGACCTGACAGAAGTATTGGAACGCTTGCAGTAAGTCTTTTTAAAGAAAATGAACAATATGCAGCGATGGATGATACTTTTAAGCAGGCTTATGACAGAACTTACGCGTTTGTTTGTAAAAGGGGTGGCCTTGGTTTGTATGGATGTAAAGATGGGTTTCACTACATTGAGCAAAACATTGATCGACTTCATATACATCGTATAAGTGAAAAAATTCAGCAATTGGCTCCTAAGGAAAGGCTTGATCCTATTGATGTTGATACTAGAAGTAGCTCTGCTAATAAACAATTCAAGCAGATATATCAGGAAAGGTCTTCTTTGTTTGACCAGGTTTTTGATGCCGCCTCAAAAGATATGAATATTCGAACATCGGACAACAAGGATGTGGCATTGAGTTCAAAATGGCTAAAAACACTAGGAATGCAGCACATAGACAAGGGACGGTTAAATGCTTTGCAAGGAGCTGTTCCAGAAAGCGCTATTAAGAACTTTATTGAATATTTAAAAGATGATGCTTTTTTGTTTAGATGTACCAAAGACGATATTTTAGAGCTTTTATCTCTTGCACAAAAGATAGATCTTCGCTTTTTAGAAGAGAAATGTTCAGAGATTCTTGATAACTACTCTCATTCTGTTACTCTTTTTACAAACGATGGTAAAAGCGTTCAAACAAATTTACGTCGCTTTAACACGTTTATTCATAAAGAAGATCCTGATAGATATCGCTTGAATGCTACACAAGAAACTGTTCAATGTTTTGTTAACTATATTGAAAATAAGGGAGAGCCGCTTATTTCTTTGAAAACAAAGGAATTAGAAGAACTTGTTCAATTGGCAGACCAATTAGAGTGTGTATTTTTGCAAAGAACACTGAGCGATATTCTTTATGAACGTATGAGTGATAAGATGGCGTATAGTATTCTCAATAACCAAGAAAAAGTGGATGTAGGCTCAACACTTGTTCAAGCAGCTATGAAATATGTAGTTGAAAGAACAAGTTATGATGCTTATCGTAACTCCCAAAAGCTTTTAAAAAAACTAGATCAGATACCTGAAGTGTACTTGAAAGAGTTAATACAAAAAATGAGTGCATACTATTTTTCTCAGGGTAGTGGAGGCTCAAAAGTAGGCTGGCCATTGGTTCGATTTAGAGAATGGTTTAATCGTAACTGCCCTGGTTTGGGTATTTCAGAAGTAATGTATTACCGTCGTAATGATTGTTTTATTAGAGATTTACAAACATTAAGCCACTCATATCCTTTGATTGTAAAAACTATTGTTACAGATTCAAGTTTTCAGCGTAATTATGCTTGGAGCACAGCTGTAGCCTTTAGCTCACGACTTAGAGAGCGTGCCTACAATTATGAGAATATGAAATCTACTCCAGAAGAAAGAAATGCTGTGGAGTTTTTGCTTAAGTATGGACTGCCAGCTGATCTTGTATTTAAAGAAGGTCTTATCGCAATGGACCAGGATATGGTGGATTTGGCAAGAAAATATGGAAAGGTAACAGAGACAGTATCTAACTCAGATAGCGTTTCTGACATTTATTATATTTCTCAAAATGGATTGAGAAGTATGGTGAATTTTTGCTTACAAAACAAGGTCACTTTAAATCATGCTCTAGTATTTAAACAGGCTATTCTTCTTGCTAGTCAAACAAAAGATTTGAGCGTTTTAGAGCCTCTTTTAGAGAGGGGAGATGTTAGTGTTGTTGTTAGAGTCATTCAGGATGCGTTGTATGGAATTTTAAATAATGATGATCGCGATTTGTTGCATCTTCTTATAAAGTATAATGTTATTCAAGATGCTACAACTTTTGAACTACCATTTCAATTAAAAATCTATCTTCAACAAGTAATTGATGAGTATAAAAAATCAGGGGGTGTTGTCTTGAAGCCTTTGCCCCCTTATCCAGACATCTCTCATCTTCGATCTCCACAAAATGATTTAAATGGGCCTCCACCTAGTTATGAAAGCTCTATAAGGAGGCCATCGGCGCCTCCTTCTCCAGGTAATGCAAATAATTAAATTGTGCAAGTTAAAGAAGGTGCTATAATGCAGGCCTTCAGCCTGCAAACTGATTGTTAGCATGCCTAGGGCGATGCCCTAGGCTTTTATAATGCAGGCTTTCAGCCTGAAAATAGTTGCATATACAATTTGCAGGGCAGAGCCCTGCGTTATAAAAGCCTAGGGCATTCGCCCTAGGTATGCCGAGAAGTGATTTGCAGGCTGAAGGCCTGCATTATAGCCCGTTTTATGGCTTTACATGCTTTCTTAGTATATCGAAGGCTTGGTCAATACAAGTTTGTGTTTCAATGTCATAGAGAGTAAGTGTCATACGGTAGTCCTCAATATCATAGCATGGCGTTGTTGTTATAGCCTTTGTGATGCGCACTTTGGCAAGAAATTCTGGGGTTATGGCCATGCATGGAGTGAGTTTAGAGGGATTTTGATATTTTTGAGCCTCTTGTTGCTTGCACATAAGACTATCAAGCTCTTTTTCATCTTTTTTGTCACCAACAACGATAATAAAACGGCCATCATTGATAGCAATTCCCTCAAAGATATCTCTAATCATATCCGTTGAGATGTACATATCTGTTCTATTGTCAATTTCTGTAAGGATGATGCGAGGCTTTCCACACGTTGCAATAGAGTAGCCTGTTTTATAAAACCATCGATTCATCAGTATTCTTGTGAGTTTTGTTGTTTGAATACGGATGTCATTAGCACCATAGCGCCAATCTAATTCCGATTCTTGCAAGTTACCAGGAGTTGCATCATAAGCTGTACGGATATGACGTGTATGGCAGGCCGTAGTAAGCAATGTTCCCATAAGGATAAGAAAGAGTGAATATTTCATGAATTTTATTCCTTAGATTAAAAACTGTTTAGGGATATGGATAGTGTGAAAGTAGGGGGTTTTATTAAAGATATTGATGATGCAAAGATCACCCTCTTTGAGACAAAGTGTTTTATGAATGTAATAAGGGGTACAAGGCCCTGTGATTTTTAGAGTAAAGGGTATCATGCCTGTGTTTGTTTCGAAATGAGCAAGGTCAATGGAGTAGGGAAGTGTTTCCCAAGAGCGCGTATCTGCTTCTGTAAGGGCATTGGCAATGAAGCATCCAAAGTCAGCTATGGCTCCAAGAGATTCATCTTGTTCATTTGCAACAAAAATGAGAGATCGTCTTATCAAGTATCTTGCAACGCCCTTTGCAATGAGGGTAGATCTTTCCTTGCTAAGAGCATATTGTGCATCTTTTGCAATGTTATAGTAGCAATTAAGGGGTTTTTCTACATGATTAATCGATGCAAAAATACATCGTGGATAGGAATTAGGATAAGTTGCAAGCATAGGAACTTGTATTCCTGGAATAGAGGATAGGGCAAAGGGGCGTTTGTTGCCTTGTAAAAATAGTTCTAGGGCAACAAGAGATGCATCACTTGCAGGCGCAATTGCGGACACTTTGATGGGCGTGCTTCCATTGTGGCAGAGGACAATGACTTGTGGTTTTGTCGTGATTTCTATTTGTGGACAGAGGATTTTAGCATTGCTTATATCAGAGCGCTTTGCAAGCAGATGAGCAAATAAATATTTACAAAGGGGGTTTGGAAATAATTGCTTTTCTTCAGTTTCTCTGAGAACAGCTTCAGCATTATTCATATCTCCATTTTGAATGAGAGCAAGTGAAAAATAGAGTCTAGCAAGAGTTTGCTCATAGGGAAAACCAGTAAACCCACTATACTGATCTTCCAATACTAATTGCGCTGTTAGATCATCGGATGAGGGCTGAGCGTAATAATCAAGAGCATTTAGTGCCAAGTGGTAAGTAGAAATGGCTTCTTTGATATTTCCTCTTGCAAATTCGATGGTTGCAAGATTTAAAAGGTACCAGACAGCATTTCTTGATTGAACAAAAGATCTTTCAGACATCTCTTGTGTTATAATTTTTTTGAGGCTACATTCAGCTTCTTGTAGTTTACCTGTTTGGTATTTAGGAAGATATTGGTTTTGAGTGTGATAAGGTGATGTGCAAGCAATGCAAAGAGTTAACAGTATAAATTTAGAAGTTTGTATTGCTGCCGTAATAGGTGTCATAATAAACTTTATTGTATGTCACAGGATTTCTTTCAGGGCTTTCCCAATCACAGCAGCGCCTTCTTGGGCAGCAGCAGCTACTAAAGATCGTTGTAAGAATTACAGCTAAAACGAACAGTTTTACAAGATTCATACATTCCCCCTAATTTTAGGTACTTCGTTTCATCATAACAAATTGAATAATAAATGTTCAATTTAATTGCTTATAAGTATAAATCTGGATAGGATGTTTTTTCATTTTATCAAAAAAGGTTTCATATGTGTGGAGTAATAGGGTATGTGGGGCGCTCTGCAACCCCGCGATTTTTTTTTCAAGGTCTTAAGCGTCTAGAATATAGAGGTTATGATTCCGCTGGTATTGCGATGCTTGGCAAGGATGATATTTATATTGAGAGAGCTGCTGGCAAGTTGTGTAATTTAGAGCCCAAATTAGATCATCTTCCAGAGTCAACAACTGTGGGTATTGGTCACACAAGGTGGGCAACTCATGGAAAGCCAACGGAAAATAATGCACACCCTCATAGATCTGGTCATATCGTTCTTTTGCATAATGGAATTATAGAAAATTATAAGTCTTTAAAGGAAAAGCTCATTGAAGATGGATATCGTTTTGAAAGTGATACAGACACAGAAGTTGCGGCCCATCTTTTGCATCAAGAATATGTAAAGCTATCTGAAGTGGAATGCAAGGTTTTACGTATGCAGAAGGCTATTCAAGCAACAGTGCAAAAACTACATGGTGCTTATGCCTTTGCTATTATGTCTAAAGAGCTTCCTGCAATTCTTTTTGCAGTTAAAAATGGATCGCCTATCATTCTTGGTAGAGGTAATGGGGAGAATTATTTGGCTTCTGGCGTTACAGCTCTCATCGAACATACAAGAGACGTAGCTTTTTTAGAAGATGGAGATATTGCAACGCTTACACCAGAAAAGATAGAGATACAAGATAGTTGTGGCAATGTAGTGCAAAGAGTCTTTAAGCAAGTAGAATGGTCTGTTGGAGCAATGGAGAAAAATGGGTATCGTCACTTCATGCTTAAAGAGATTTATGAACATCCAATAGCCATTGCACAAACCCTTCAAGGAAGGCTTTTAAGAGGTGAAAATAGGGTGGATCTTGATGCCTATGGTATTGCAGAAATTGACCTTATAAAAATTGATCGTGTACACATTATCGCTTGTGGAACAAGTTATTACGCAGCCCTTCTTGGAAAGTATTACATAGAAAAGTTTGCAAAAATACCTGTGGAAGTAGATTTGGCAAGTGAATACCGTTACAAAACGTGCACTGCAAGTGAAAAAACACTTGCTATTGCTGTATCGCAAAGTGGAGAGACTGCAGATACGCTGCAAGCAATAAAGTATGCAAAGTCTAAGGGAGCTAAAACACTTGCCATCGTTAATGTGCCAGGAAGTTCTATTGGAGAGGTATGTGTAGCAGAGTCTCAATTACTTGCAGGCCCAGAAGTTGGCGTTGCAAGTACAAAAGCTTTTTCTGCACAAACAATTTCTATGGTTATATTGAGCCTAGCACTTGCACAAGAGAGAAAGACATTATCTGAAGATGAGATAGAAGGGTATATAGAAGAGTTTATCAAGGTTCCAAGCCTTGTAGAAAAGACTCTTGGTACATCTTCTTTGATAGAGAAGATGGCTTCTCATTTTTCTGCCTATACGAGCATGCTATTCATTGGAAGGGGCCCCGAGTATGCAATTGCTTTGGAAGGAGCTTTAAAATTGAAGGAACTCTCTTATATCCATGCTGAGGCTTATGCTGCAGGAGAGTTAAAGCATGGGCCTATTGCACTCATTGATGAAAATATGCCCGTTATTTGTTTGGCACCTCGAGATGATTATTTTGAAAAAACGATGAGCAACATTCAGGAGATAAAAGCACGCGATGGTATTGTATTAAGTGTTGGCACTGAGGATGATTTACAATTAGAACAATCTTCTAATTACTTTATACCTATACCTAAGTGTTCACAGCTTTTATTGCCTTTTCTTACTGTGATTCCTATGCACCTTTTTGCTTATTGGATTGCTGTGAGAAAGGGTACGGATATTGATCAGCCAAGAAATCTAGCAAAAAGCGTTACTGTAGAGTAAACTTATTTGGGTATCATAAGCTGCATGCCAGCTTTGATGTGGTCCTGGCTTGCAAGTACTTCTTTGTTTGCATTGTAAATCTCTTCCCAGCGCTTGGGCGTGCCATAATATTTTTGGGAGATGGATGATAAGCTATCACCTTGAGAAACAATGTGGATACGTCTTACTGCTGAAGGCTTTTCTGACAATTTAGGTGGTTTAAGTGCGAGAAGTTCTGATTGAAGCGCAAGTGCAATGGCTGATTGTCTTTCAACCTCGTTTTTAAGTATGCTAATTTCTTGAATGTGCTGAGTTGTCAATCCTTCTTTTTCCTGTAAAAGGGCGTGGAGGGCCGTTTCCTTTTCCATCAAATGATCTTTTAAGGAAGTTATATTTTCTTGAAAATCATTTGTAGGATTGTCTACAAGGATTTTTTCTTGGCTTTTTTTAAAAAATCCAATGGTAGGTGTATGTTTTTCTTGCATGTGTGGATGGCGAATGGGAAGTGTATTGGATGCAAGAAAGGCTATGATAATAGATATAGAGCTACTGGCGGCAATAAGTGGGATTTTTGATCTTTTAGTTTTTACCTTTTCTGGTAAAGTAGGGCTTTCTTCTAGTTCAAGAGAACAGTAGAGTAGGTCATGTTCCTTTGGAGAGGTTGCTTTAAGTTCTTCTAGTGTGGATGTAAACAACCTTTCAGGGCCATATTGCTCATATATTCCGTAGCTTACAAGAATAAGCTTTTTAAGATGGCTTCTGTTGATCTGTTTTACATGAAAATAAGGTGGAAAATTAGTTCCCAAGGCATTTTTTAGAGAGTTATAGCGCTCGCAAGAAGAGAGATTTTTAACAAAATTTGCGTTGAGAGGGTCCTTAAAAACAGATTCTGTAATGCCAAATTCTTTTGTGTAGAGGTGTAAGTCGCCAATACCTGCAATGACAATGCGCTCCTTTGATTTGGCAATTACTAATGCAGAAAGTGCAACTTTTAGAGGATGAGTAATCTTTTGAAGAAGTTTGACATTTGCAAAAAGAAGGGCCTCTTTAAGGAGTTCTGTAGAGATGGTGTTTTTTTTAAAAGAGAGCAACCTGGCTTCTATTGCCTCTAGAACGGTTTTAATGAGTAGTGCTTTAACGGCTTTATCGATCTCTGATTTTGACACTAGATCACAAGCAATTACAAAACCATTTTCTTTATCGAATAAGATAGATGGGGAATTTTCTTTAGTAGGAAGATAGGAAAAGTAGGTTTCATTAAAAGTCATGACCTTAAACCTTAATATTTTTTGAATTGTCGTCGATTTTACAGAGAAGCAAATCAAATAACAATACACTTTTTTCATATTAGACATAACGTGTACAATCTCTAAAGTTTTGTAAATTTTAACCACTTGTTTTGATGGAAAAAATAGATTCTTTAGACATATTGAGATGGCCCTTTACCTGGCAAGAGAGGCAAGTTGCTCTAGTAGATCGTGTACTTTTTGTGCCAAAGCATTGTGAAGGGTTAGAAAGATTTCAGCTGCCTACATGGCAGACTCTTTTTGGAAACTCTCTGCCAGTACGACTGGAGTATTGTAGTGGTACTGGAGATTGGATTATTGAAAAGGCAAAGCAAGACCCTTTAAGTAATTGGGTCGCAGTGGAGCTGCGCTTTGATCGTTTAAAGAAAATTTGGACAAAAATGAGAAGAGAGAATTTACCTAATCTTCTTCTTTTTTGCTCAGAAGCATTTACTGTAACACACCATTTTCTTGCAGATGAAACTATCGAAGAGGTGTTTATCAACTTTCCAGATCCATGGCCAAAAAGAAGGCACGCTAAGCACCGCCTGATTCAAAAGAGATTTTTGGACGAAATGGTGCGCACTTTAAAAAAATCTGGAAAAATTACACTTGTGACAGATGATTTTTCTTATGTCGGAGAGGCTATTAAAGAATTTACTTCTCATAAGGGCTTTAAGCCATTATTTTTGGATCCATTCTATTCTGTAACAGAAAAAAGTTATGGAACATCCTATTTTGATGCTCTTTGGCGATCTAAAGGAAAAACTATTTACACCTTAACGTTTCAAAAAATATGACTTATCTAGAAATTGCACAGATACATACGCATGAACATAGTGGATTTACAATAGATGGGAAGCCCTTTTTTCCATCGATCTGTAATGAAAATGCACTACCCACGAATAAACATAACAGCATTATCATCGAACTGGATGCATCAATTAAGTCATCTCTCAAGTGGGAAGAGGCTGAAAAAAAGGCAGAAGAAGCTATTCATAGAGGATTATACTTATTGTGGTATGTTAATTTAGGCATTGCTTCAAAGAGTACTTTTTTGCTTACAGATCCTCTTCAATATCATTCTTTGCAAATTGCACTCGATCATTTTAGTGAAACATTGTTAAAAAAATATGCAAGGTATACATTGGGTGTTATCCTCTTTAAAGGTGGTTTGGAGTTATTTTTTGATGAGGAAAGCGAAAGTTATCAGGAATGGTTGCAAGATCATAATGTAGAAAAGAATTGCTTAATTCTTTATGCAAGAGATTTGCTTTTAGACTTTTTGTTAATGCTTGCCGCAACGCTTCCTGCAGAGGTTGCACTTTTTTTATTTTTCGATTTAAGTTGTTATAAAAATATCTCTGAAAAGCTCTGCCTTCTTTCAAAGAGTGAGCTTGGAAAATTTCACTTAGCAATAAAGGAAGGGGTAAGAGGATTTCCTGCCTTATGCTGGAAGGAAGAGGGGACAGTTTTTGAAGCTTTTGAAATGAAACAGGCCATGTTACTTCCAAGTGATTGTTATTCTCTTATTCCTTATCAAAAAATAGAGACATGGCTTTTATATGATACGATTCCTCTTCTTTTTGAAGATGCTTTAAATATGCATTGGGATGGCCTTGAAAGGCTCATTGTGGATGAAGAAGTGATTAGCAAGAGAGGAAAGCGTATGCTCCAAGGATTTATTGCATCTGGTGGAGAAATTATAAAAAGATAAAATTTTCTGTTAATATAAAATTTGATTATGGTATTAAAAGGAGTACGTAAATTTTAAAAGAGGGTTATCATGGTAGAAAAGACAAAAGGTTTTCTAGATTTTGATGCAACGAAGAAGCTTAAGAGTTTAGCTGTATCTCCCATTGATTTATCAAAAGATGATGCTCTTACTAAAGAGCGCATTACACATATGCAAACAGAGGCGCTTGGCTTTAAGTTACTCTATGCAACCGAAAGAGTTACAGATGATGTGATGGTTGCCTTGGAATCCCTTGCAAAAGAAGCAAATGTCTTTGCAAAAATGAAGGCCATGCAAGCGGGCGAAGTCATAAATAAAATTGAGGGTTTCCCTAGCGAAAATAGGTCGGTTCTTCATACAGCGATGAGAGATTTTTTTGATCATCCTCAAACAAGTGAAGTTGCAAGCAAAGCAGCTATTCTTGCAAAAAAAGAGGTTGATAAACTAGAGAAATTTTTAAAAAAACTAGATAAAGATGATCATTTTACAGATTTAGTGCAAGTGGGTATCGGCGGATCTGATCTTGGTCCAAGAGCCCTTTATATTGCTCTACAAGCATATAAAAACCCAAAAAGATGTGTTCATTTTGTATCTAATGTCGATCCTGATGATGTGGCAGCAACCCTTTTGGGTCTTGATCTTAAAAAAACGCTTGTAGTTGTTGTATCAAAATCGGGGTCTACTCTTGAAACGCTTACTAATGAACAGCTTGTTGCCGATCACTTTAAAAAAGCAGGTCTTGAGCCAAAAAAACATTTCATTGCAGTTACAGGAGAAAAGAGCCCGTTAGATGATCCAAGTAAGTATTTAGCATCTTTTTATATGTGGGATTACATTGGAGGGCGCTATTCTGCAACCTCTATGGTAGGCGGGGTTATGCTTGCTTTTGGACTTGGCTTTGATAATTATAAATCACTCCTAAAAGGCGCTCATGCCATGGATTTGGTGGCCTTAAAGACGGATGTAAAGCAAAATCTTCCTTTATTAGCTGCTTTGCTGGGTATTTGGAACCGCAATTTTCTTGGACATCAAACGGTGGCAGTAATTCCCTACTCACAAGCGCTTCTTCGCTTTACAGCGCATTTGCAGCAATGCAACATGGAGTCAAATGGCAAGCATATTGACAAACGAGGTAAACCCGTTGGCTTTGATACAGGCCCTATCATTTGGGGAGAGCCTGGAACAAATGGTCAGCACTCTTTTTATCAACACATTCATCAAGGTACAACCGTTGTTGCACTAGAATTTATCGGGTTTAAAGAGAGTCAATACGGGCAAGATTTGGAAGTAGAGGAGACAAATTCTCAGCAAAAATTACTTGCTAACCTCTTTGCTCAGTCGATTGCTTTGGCTGTTGGTCAAAAAAACAGTAATCCTAATAAGCAATTTTTAGGAAATAGACCCAATCGCATTCTGCTTGCTAAAAAATTGGACCCCTATACCCTTGGAGCTCTTCTTTCCTATTTTGAGCATCAAGTTGCATTCCAAGGATTTATTTGGAATATCAATTCATTTGATCAAGAGGGTGTGCAGTTAGGAAAGGTGCTAGCTAATAAGATTTTGGATATCTTTAAAAAAGAGAAGGGAGCCGCTGCTGCCTTTCCAATTGGTCAAGCGATGCTTGACCAATTGGCTAAGATAAAGTAGGCGTTATTCGCGTGAAGAGGCATTGGGCCTTGCATGGGTTTTACGTGCCTTTCTAGGAGGCTCGCCACTTTCAGAAGTACTTGCTCGGCTTTTCTCGGGAGTATTTGCTTGGCTATCAGTTTTAAGAGGCTGGAGCAAGTTGGTACCCTTTTCTACTTCTTCATCTTTGTTTATTTCAGCTAAAGTTCGTTTGTTAGGGCCTATGGCTTGTAGCCTATTTTCTTGCGAGCGATGAGGAGGTGGTGGTACTACAAATAAGGGTTGTTCTTGGTAAGTGTGATTAAGACACTTATGAAATAATTGGCTGATCATAAGGTTGGTGGGCTGAAATGAACTGTTTAATAGAGGTCTTGGCTCTCCATCATCCTCTACGAAACAACATAGTTGCTTATGGTAGATGAACTTGTTTGCTTGTAATAAAGAAAATGCGTTGGTAAGTGCATCTTTTGCCATTGCCTCAATAAGTATATCTGCTGCATTTTGAGGGTCTGTATTTTCATTTATTTTTAGACATAATTTGTACATGGAAAGCAAGATGGATGCTTTTGAACAATGAGCTGGATTAAAATTTATTGCTTGTAAAGGAGATTGTGCTGCTTGTAAACCAGAATTTATTGTTTTTTTAAAGATATTCATTATTATTTCTAGTTCAATGGGGGAGTGTCTTTCAATGCCAAGAGAAGGCTGATTCGTTCCTTTGTTTCCATATAACGTAGGATAAAAAATAGCGCAGCCTTCCAATTTTCCGCCTGTAGGTGGGGAATTTTGTGGTCTATGCGCTTGGGGCATATCACTTGGAGGTCCATCAGGAAAAGGCCCATCCGATGAAGATGCTACAGATAGTGATGAAGGTGTGGACATTATAGACATTTATACATCCTTTTGTTTGTGTATAATCTGGAGTAATATTTATTTTTTTCCTTTCCTTAGCTCTAGTAATAGCCGAGCAATCTCTTCTGAGACTGGTGAGGCATTTGAGGAACTAGGAGGATTTGTATTGCTAGTTGATTGTGTTTGAGAGCGAGTTACTCGATCAGTTTTACGCACCTTTAAAGCTCGTGCTTCAATGCTTTCGGAGTTTTCATCCCCTTCATCCTTACTTATTTTAGAAGAAGATCGTTTGTTACTGGCTGGTTTTGCTCTAGTAGTAGTGACAGCAGGGGCCTGTTGTTGGTTTCCTTGAGGTCGTAGTATGGGGCGAGGAGGTGGAGGAACTACAAGTTCCATGGATCTTATGGAAGCAATTTCAGCGCGGATTAAGTCTTTGATTGCGGGGTTTGTAAGTTCAGAGTCAGCATTTAAGAGGGTTCTTGGATTGGTATCGCCATAAGTAAAAGCATACAATGTGTCTTCTGGGTTATATGTAGTTGTCTTTTTTAGTATGTCATACACAGAAAGTAGTGTGTCTTTCATTTTTTTAACAGTTCTTTCATCGACTGAAGTAGCATCATCAATTAATAATTGGAGCATAGGGATTGGGACGGAGCTTAAATCTAAATGAGTTTGTGCTGCATTGTCAAGCACGCTAAGCAATATTTTAAATTCGATGTCATTACCGGTTTGGGAATCTATTTTGTTTTCATTAATATAAAGGGAGGGCAAATTTTGAGAGCTAGATGTAGAAGTAGAGCTGGATGCAGTGGAAGTTGTTGCCTCGGAGGTATTATCTTCCCAAGTCTGTATGCTAACTCGATAATCATCTAATTTAAATGTTTTAATGTGCTCTTCGAGCATTAAATTGGTAAGGTTGTTCTTCAAATTTACACAACCTCTTGGTTTATTTTCGTCATCTACTAGAGAATAAACTATCATACCACCAGTTGTGTCAGACATGGTATGCTTGTCGTTACGTAAGGTAGAGACGCTTCTTCTGAAAGCATCTATTATTTTTAAGCTTTGTAAGCCCGTGCCAAGGGTATCTGATTTTTTAGTTAGCCGATCGCATATCGCTTTGAAAGTTTCTGGTGTTAAGATGCCCTGATTACTAAGATTTTGTGCAATGGTATCAAAAAATATTTTTAGTTCAGGATGCCATTTCTTATAGTTGTTTCTGGCAGAGGGTTTATTATTATATGTAGGTCCACTACCAATTCTTGGATAGATTTTTTGTGTACTGATAATTACGCTCATTTATATATCTCTTTTGATTTTATTATGTTATTTAAATTAAATCGTAAAAAATAATATCATTAGCCTATTTATTTGCAAAGTCTTAATTATTTAAAAAAATATTAATGTTTACTGGCGCATGTTCCATCTGCAACTTTTCGTGCTTTTTGAGGCGGTTCTCCTTCACAGCTCAAGTCTAGCAGTCCAGAAACAGCTGAATCCTCTCTAAGAGCTATGATATGTTTTCTTGATTCGTTGATGGTAGAACGAAGATGGTCTACAAGTGCTGGATTTGTAGAGGTTCCTTCAGAGTCTAATAAACATCTTGAAGTATCATCACTGGGATTCATAAGATGATATAATCTCCCATTATATTGGTAAACAAATTGAGATTTTAATGAGTGAAACATGAGAGCGAATATATTGTTCGCTACTTCTACGGTGAAGGCCTGGTCTTTTGATCTATCTACCCTTGCATATAATTTAAGCAAAGATAGTAATAAGACTCTTTCTTCCGCTTCTATTTCTTTTATTTTTTCTGTTGTATTTGCATCTCTTTTTTTTATCTCTAGTGTTTTTTCTATTTCTTTTTTGAAGAGGTTCATTAGTACCGCTAGTTCCTCCATATGTGAATCAGGATATAGAGAAATACTTGAGTTTAGTGAGGTGCTTATTGCTATAGATTTAGCAGAAGCAGAAGAAGCGGCAGAGGCCGTGGAAGAAGATCCGGTTACAAATAATTTTGATGTAGCAGCAGCAGCTATTTTTTCAGCTATTTTTTTGTAATGTGTAAATCGACCTGCAACTTTCTTGTAATTAATAGCTTGAATGTAGGGTATAAGTGCTAAATTAGTAAGGCGGCCTTGAGCATCTACCAAGAACCTTGTTAAACCTGATTCATTTACAAAGCGATAAGTTATTCTTTCTGAAGAGGGGGATTGTAAGGTATATTCCGTTGTATTTTGTAAAGTACTTATAAAGGCAGTTTTAAAAACATCTTCTACAATAGGGGTTAAGTCTGATGGTTGAGCTGTCACTCTACTGTTAATTAACATTTGGAATAGGCTGTAAATGCTTGACGGTACTACAAGAGAGCTGAGCATAGGATCTCTTGAAGCCTTCGTTGCTTCTTGTTTTATCTTTAATACATTTATGGCAGTATTAAAGAGTATATGGAGTTCGGGATGCCAAGTCTTCATGTCATCGCTAGTAGAGGATTGTTGGCCATTAAGTGTTGGCCAGAGGTAGCTTATTGTAAAATTATTTTGTGGAGGTACTTTCATCGCATTAACCTTAGTTATTTTATATATAAATGTAAAAAATTAATGGAGGATGATATCGTAAGTTTGATTTTTTATAAAGATAAAGGAATAATTTAATGAAGTATTTAATACCAAAAAGATCTATAAAATGTTCTATAAAAGAAGAGCTCTTTCTTCCTGGAATGGAATTAATTTCTGCTCTTTATCCTGCAAAGCAAGGGTATTTACGGAAAGATTTTTGTTTGGAATGTTGGCTCATTTGTAATAAAGATGAATTAGAGAAGGGGGGAGTAAGTTATTGGAAAGTTTTATTGCCCTTAAAAAAGAAAGTTGAAAAAGATTTTTCTTTGAGTCAAGTGTTTGATCTTTTTTGTTTACTTGTTAATAAAGAAGAGGAAAAAGAGCTTTTATTTGTTTTAGCACTCTATTTAGAAAGAAAACATATTTTAAGCAAGCGAGAAGAAAAACAATCAGTTGATAAAACACTCTTATTTTATGAATATGAAGAAACAGGAGAAGTTTTTATTATTCAAAAAATGCCTGCTGATTCACTTAATTTGGATCACCTTCAGAAAAAACTTACCGTGCACTAGCACATCTTTTATTGTTAGTCTTATGGGCCTTTAAAGGGGGTTCCTCTGTCTCATTTATAGGTAAAATAATGTTTGTGGTATATGGCTGTGAGGGTTTTCCTTGCTCTTCAAAAGCTTTACCATTAACGAAAGCATGAAAAACGAGTTCTTGTTCAAGAGGAAGAGTTTTTTTTGCTTTGTCTTTCCAATTTTTTAGGCGAGACTTTATATGGTTTGTATTCATTATTGAGATTTTTTCAGTAAGAGATCTATTTATTAGAGCATTTGAAGCGTCTAATAAGGCTCTTAGCGTACCATCATCGTTTATAAAAACGTATGGGGTATTGTTGTAATAATAGGGATTATATTGTGTATATACCATTGTTAAGATGGGTTTAATTATTGTTGTAAATAAGTTGTTTAAGGAGGTTTCAGTTGAAACCTGTTTTTCAGACGTATGTAGGCATAAGATAAATAGCTCGTTTATGGATCGGAGGGCGGGTTGTAATTGGGCTTGTAGCAGTGCTTTTACAAAAATATCAAACAGGATGTTTAATTCAGGGTACCATGTAAATCTAAGCTTTTTGTTAGAGCCTTTAGGGGATTCGCTTTTGAAAAAGTTAGTTGCACCTGATAAATCAGACCATTTTGACAAATTTGAGCTAATGGACTCATTTGACATCCGTCTGTCTTTAGACTCTTTTTCAAGAAGATTTGGATCATTTGTTTTACCTGTTAATGTGGGGTAGAGCATTATGAGGCGGTCTGTCGAGGGGATTGGAGTTGCCATTTGTATATATCCAAGATTTAAGAAAAAATTGAGGGGATGGTAGCATGAATTCGATTAATTACAAAGCTTTAATCTGTTAGAGACAGCAATTAGGAGTGGCGATGGATTTATAAGTGTTTTCTCGTCTAGTAGGCCAAATGAAGCGGATCTTTCCCTTCAAACAAGGTAGTATTGGACAAGTAGATAAGATCTAAAATCATCTGCTTCATCACAAATGAAATAGT